>NZ_JAVKGM010000012.1:0-104038 GCF_031432225.1 Halalkaliarchaeum sp. AArc-GB
GGTCATGTACTCCTTGACGGTCGGCTTGCCGCTCATCGACCGTTCGTACGGGAAGCGTACGGAAAAGCGTAGCCACCTGCTGTCTGCGGCGGGCTGGCGATCGTCAGGCGCTCAGTCTTCCGGGAACGTCACGTCGGTGTCGAACTCGAGGGTCGGGACCTGCCTGGCGTCGTCGATCGCCTCGAAGAACCGATCGGCGATGACCTCCCGGACGACCGCCGAGAGCTCCGTGAGGTCCTCGCCGGTCGTCGTCCCGAGAATACCCAGCGGCACCTGTGCGCCCGCCATGTCGGCGTGACCGCCGGCCGATCCCACCTCCGCGAACGCGTCCCGGAGCACTTCGCCGAGATCGACGTCGGCTCCACGGGCACGCGCGGAGCCGTACGCGACCCCGTCGGTGAAGCCGTACACGAAAGTGACCGCGATCCCGTTCATGTTGAGTAGCCCGTCTGCCGCCTGCGACAGCGCGTCGCGGTTGGAAATCTCGCCGACACAGGAGCTCAACACCGAGTTTCGCACGTCGCGGTTCCGGATCGCCCGGGCGATCGTGTCCATGGTCTCACCGGAGACGCCGGGCGACTCGATCCGCTCGAGCGCCGTCACGTCGGCCATCGGGACGAGATATGCGGCGGCATCGAAGTCCGGGGCGGCTACTTCCCGCGTGAAGTCGCGGGTGTCGATTCGGATGCCGTACAGCAGTGCCGTCGCGAGTGTCTCTCCGGGTTTGATCCCCAGCCGATTGAAATACTCCGCGAGCAGTGTGCTCGTTGCCCCCACGTCGCTGCGGATGTCCGTGTACGGTGCCTGGATCGGCTCTCTCATCGGGTGGTGATCCACGATCAGATCGACCTCGGTTTCGGTCGGTAAGCTGTCGTTTATTCCCGGCCGCGAGTGGTCGACCAGCGCGATCCCGTCGTATGCGGACGGATCGAACTCCTCGATCTGACGGATCGGAAGGTCAAGCAGGTTCACCAGCGCCCGGTTCTCCTGGTGGGCGATCTCGCCGAAGTAACAGGCATCCGCCTGGACCCCGATCTCCTCTGCGAGTCGGCTCAACCCGATCGCACTGGCGATCGCGTCGGGATCCGGGTTGTCGTGGGCGAACACGCCGAGGGGGCCAGACAGTCCCCGAAGCGTCGCGTGGAGGTCGGCCATCAGCTGTCCCCCTTCGCCGGCGGCGGCGTCGAGAACTCGCTCGGCGACCGCCTCTGTCGGGTCGATCAGCCGATCGGTCACCCGCGTTAGTGTTTCGACGGCGTCGGGTGTCGGATCGGTCCCGACGGACGCGAGAATCTCCGCGTCGGGGAATGCTCCCCTTGCCGCGCCGGCAGCAGCGACGTTCCGTTCTGGTCGATCGGAGGCGACGATCACGACGTCGGCTGCGTCCGGAAACGTCGACGGATCGGTCGGGTCGCCCTCCCGGGCGGGAATACTCTCCTCGCGGAGCGTGGATGCCCAGCCGCTGTCGGCGGTGACCACGTACAGCGCGTCCCGTCCCTTCGAGACGCTCTCGATGACGGTGTGTGCGATCGTCCCGCACCCGAGCACCAGCCGCCGTATCATATCTCTCGCCACGGCTCCCGGGCGGAAAACGCTACCGTCACGTGGTGACTTCGGCTGGGTCGACACGATAGATCCGGACGGTCTCCGTTTCGAAGGCGAGTTCGACCCCGTCGAACTGTTCGAAGGAAACCTCGCCGTATCGGTCGCGCTCCCCGGGACCGACCCACACGTGGGTGACCCCGTACTCCTCGAGGACGGCGACGCGCTCGGCTTCCTCGCCGGCGTACGCCCGATCGACCGCGTTCGCTCTCGACCAGTAGGTGTCGCCCCCGCGGTAGCCGATCTGGTGTTGCCACCCGGCGACGGTCGGGATCCCGGTAAGACTCGAGGCCGGGTTGGCGTTCCAGGCGTACATTCCGGGCTCGCTGGGGGTTGCCGCGAGTCCGCTGGGCGAACTGTACGCGCCCGGCGCCTCAAGTAGCGTCGGCTCCCGGTCGATAGCTGTCGCTTCCGCGTCGGCGTTGTCGTCGATCCACTCGATCGCCGGCGCCTCTTCCGGGTGGTCGCGCTCGAGGAAGGCGGTCGCGTCGAGAGTGCCCGCGTCGTGCCGGTCGAAGTGGGCGTCCAGCGCGAGCGCGGCGTACGGGAGCGTGGTCAAAACCAGGAGCCCGACGAACGCGCGGCCAGCGAACCGTCGGGTGTCCGGACTGGGCCACCAGTCGGCGATCCGATCCCGCTCGGGCGGCTCGAAGAGATCCGAGAGCACCGGCCCCATGGCGACCCCCCACAGTACCCACACCTGGAAGTACGTCTTGAAGACGGTGTTGAGCCGCCCCGGACCGGCCTCCTCGGCGACGTACACGAGCTCGACGATGGTGACGAGCCCGGCCCCACCCACCAGAAGCACGGTTTCGAATCCGACCTCGCGCTCGAGGCGAAACGCGATCCAGCCGCCGACCAGAAGCGGCGCGACGACGACCAGCGCGGCGAACTCGAAGAGCACGCCCGAGACGGCTCCAAACGCCACCGCGACTGCAAGCGCCCCACGACCTCCGGAACCGAGCGTTCCGAAGAGAAATGCGAGAAACGCCGCGAGGAACGCGCCGTGTACGACCATCAGCGCGCCCAGTCCCGACCGATCCGCAGCCTCCAGGATCGCGACCGTCTGACCGGCGCTTGCGCCCAGCAGGAACGACGCGCCCAGAACAAAGCCCACGGCCCCCGAAAGCGCCGCGACGACCAGCGCCCCGCCGGTTCGACACAGTTCGGTCGACAGCGGTTTTTTCTCCCATCCCGACGGCGCGTCGGTCGTGGTGTCGCCGCCGGCCACCGACCGAAGCACGGTTTCGATGCGTTCTCCGCCCGGCAAAAGCAAAAGCGGCCTCGCGGGTGCGAACGCGAGCGCCAGCCACGCGACGCCGAAGATCGTCGGGAAGCTCCAGGTGTCTGTCGGGATCTGGAACCCGCCCAGGATCGGAAGCACGACGAACACCAGCAGCCGTCGTCGTCGGAGTCGCTCCGCCGGCGTCTGCCAGTAGGCGAACGCGACCGCGACAGCCAACAGAAGGAACGAGCCACCCATCATGTGGGCGTGGAGGTCGCCGTTGAGCCAGGCGAAAAGCGGGAACTCGTTTATAGTTCCGGGGATGACCCGGCTCGCGGTCCAGTAGCTGAACCCGTCGACGCCGGCGAGGAGATCGGCGGCTTCCGGCTCCGCGCGGGCGGCGACCAGTTCGGCGACCCGTCTCCGAATCCCTTCGGGGAGCCAGCCCGCCAGCAGCTGTGTCGCGGTGAGCAGGTTGGCGGCGAGACCGACGAACACCGCCGCGAACGCGCCTGCCCGGCGCCGCGAGAGCCCGCGTTCGGACGCGACGTTGCCGGCGAGATCGAACGCTGCAGTGACCAGCATCGCGTAGAAGCCGGCGAGCGCGAGGTTGTACGCGTACTGTGGCGGGGTCGCCGTGAGCCCGGAAAGTAGCGTCGCTGCGAGGTGGCCGCCGTAGTAGTACTGCAGCGGCTCCCCGGCGAACCACATGTCCGGCGGCGGGAGCGTCTCGGCGCGAAGCAGCGTCCGCAAGAGCCCGTAATCCAGGAACTTCTCGCCGCCGATCGGGTTCACGGCGGGGTCGGCCGACCGGATCGCGATCACGAGCAAAAACGCCGCCGCGAACACGACCGCTGCGTCGGCGGCGCCCCGGCGGTTGAACGGGAGGTCGTCGTCGACCGAAAGATCGCCGGCCCGGAGTCGGTCGAGATCCATCGTGGAGGCAGCCGAGAGCGCGACGAGCACCGCGAGTCCGATCCACAGGGTCCACCAGCCGAACGCGATCTGCCCAATCCAGTAGGCGACGATCGTGACGACCGTGACCCCGACGATCGGCGCGAAGCCGGCGCCGCCGGTGGAAAACCGAGAAAACAGCCGAGCGCCGATCGGATAGCCCAGAACAGCCAGGATCGCGAACGCGAGGATCCACCGTCCGACGAGCAGATACTCCATCGTCAGTGTGGGGCGTGCGATCCACCATACGCTTTCGGATTCGAACGGGTTTTTAAGCCCTCCGACGAAACCGTCGTTCGTGTCCACCGTCGGCGTTGTCGTCCCCGCGTTTCGCCCGGACGTCGAGCGGACGCTGTCGTATCTCCGGGAGCTGGAGTCGGTTCTCGCGCCCGAGGTCATCCGGCTGGAGCTCGACGATCCGGATCCGGACGTCGTTGCAGCGCTCGGGGACTCGCCCGCGACGGTCAACGCGGTCGACCGTCGCCGGGGGAAGGGGGCGGCGATAACGGAGGGGTTCGACGCGCTCGAAACCGACGTACTGGCGTTCTTCGACGCAGACGGGGCGACGCCGCCGGGGTCGGCCGAGGCGGTCGTCACCCCGGTCGTCCGCGGTGAGGTCCCAGTCGCGGTCGGCTCGCGGCGGCATCCGGACTCGCGGGTTTCCGGTCATCAGGGCGTCGTCCGTCGGGTTCTCGGGGACGCGTTCGCGTGGTCGGCCCGTCGGTTGCTCCCAGCGAGGCTGTACGACTACCAGTGTGGCGCGAAAGCGCTCACCGCAGGCGCCTGGAGGGACGTTCGCGACCATCTGACCGAAACCGGATTCGGCTGGGACATCGAACTGATCGCGACCGCGGCTGCGCTGGGCTACCGGATCCGGGAGGTGCCGATCGAGTGGGAGGACCAGCCCGGTTCGACGGTATCGCCGGCGAATGACGGAGTCCGGATGGCGAGAACCCTGCTGTCGGCCAGTTTGTGTGCCCGGAACGTGCGGCGCGAAACCGACCGCGAGGGGGAGGGAATCGACGCGTGATCACCGCGGCGATCCGGGAACTGGCCACCGCAGACCGGTTCGGAAAGTTCCTCTCCGTGGGCGCTGCGGGCGCCGTGCTGGATCTTTCGGTGAGTTCTGCAGTGACGATCGGCGGACTCCCGCCGGAGTACGCCAAGGTCATCGGCGCCGAGTGTGCGATCATCGCGATGTTTTTCGTCAACGACCGGTGGACGTTCCCCGAACACGGGGAATCCGGGGTACTCTCGACCGGCCGGAGACTGCTCAAGTCGAACCTCGTCCGGAGCGGCGGGCTTGTGGTCCAGTTTCTCGTCGTGAGAACGCTCACCCGACTCGACGTCAGCGTCGTCCTCGCCGGAACCGACGTGTGGGCGTTTTTGACGTTCCCGATCGCGATCGGGTGTGCGTTCGTCTTCAACTACACCGCAGAGAGTCTGATCACCTGGCGGGTGCTTCGGGACCGGTAGCTGAGGCAGTTCGAAGACACCGGAAAAATCGACGACGAGAGGTTCGTCTCGCGACTGCGACGCTCGCTACAGTTTCTCGAGGTTGTCTATCTTCTCCTGTGGCCAGTCGTAGAACGGTTCCTCGACCTCCTTGAGCGACTCGACACAGTCGTTGTACTCGTCTTTCGCCTCCTCGACGAGCGGATCGTCGGGATTGGTCTCGATCCAGTCGCGGAGATCCTGCAGCGCCTTCGGCGAGTACGTCTCGATTTTGCCTTGCCGCTCGATCATTTCCATCTTCCGTTCGTCCTGACGGAGCGTCTTGAACAGGGCCCACGTGGCGAGCACCCAGAACGCGATGATCGCGATGACCATCCCGATCCAGGCTTCGAGCGAAATCCCTGCGACCTGTCCGACCACGACGGCTGGTTCAGCCATCAGTCGTCACCTCCCGGTGCTGCGGCTCCGGTAGTTGCTTTCGATCTGTCGACGTATTTCATGATCAGGTAGCCGGCGATCGGGAACGCGATGAGGACGCCGACGCCCGCGATCATTTCGTCGGCCATGAAGTTCTCGTAGGCGAAGAACGCCATGATCGCGACCATCACGGCGGGGATCAGGTACTTCACGATCGGGTTGAACCACGTGTCGACGTAGATCCCGCTGGTCTTGTTCACCGACAGCACGCGGAGCCGTTCGGGGCCGAAGTACCAGCCGATACCGACCATCACGGCCAGCGTGGCCAGCGGCAGCCCCCAGTTGGCGAACGTGAAGTCAGCGAAGTCGAGGAACGTCACCGAGTAGGCGCTCGGCAGGCCGAGCAGCCAGATCGTGCTACAGACCGCCAACACGCTCTGATTTCGGTTCAGCGGACTCTCCTCGAAGATCGTGGTGACGCTCACCTCGGTGATGACCACCGCGGAGGTGAACGCTGCGAGGAAGAACCCGACGAAGAAGACGATCGCCCACAGGTCGCCGATCGGCATCGGCTCGAACACCTGCACCAGCGTGATGAACGTCAGCCCGGCGCCCGCGTCCGGATCCAGCCCGTAGGCGAACACCAGCGGGAAGATCGCGAACGCCGCGAGCACGCCGATCGACGCCTCGCCGATCGCGGTGAAGAAACCGCCGCCCAGCGGCGCGTCGTCGTACTCGCGCAGGTAGCTCCCGACGGTGATCGCGATACCCCAGCCGAGACCGGTCGAGAACAGCGCCTGACCGAGCGCGGCGATCCACGTGTCACTGATCAGCAGGTACTCCCACTGCACTGTGAAGGTGAATTCGAGCCCCTCGGCGGCACCCGGCAGGGTCAGGGCACGGATCGCGATCGCGGCGAGGGCGATCACAAGCCCCGGAACGGCGTACACGACGAGCCGCTCGACGCCGTCACGGATACCCAGCACGAGCACGCCCGCAACCAGGGCCATCACGATCGTGTGCATGAGGACCATGATGCCCGGGCTGTTGGTGAACGCGGTCCAGAACGCCTCCGCCTCGAAGCCCGCGGAGGTGAACTCCAGGGTGAACGACTGGAGCATGTAATACAGGATCCAGCCGACCACAGGCGAGTAGTACGTCATCAACGCGATGTTCACGAGGATGACGATCACCCCGAGCCCGGCCATTCCTCCCGGGCCCGTACAGTCTCGCAACGCCCCGATAACACCTTTCTCGCTGTACCGCCCCAGCGCCGTTTCGGCCATCAATCCGGGAACGGCGATAAGGAACAACAGTATCAGGAACGCAAGCAGGAACGCTCCCCCACCGTTCTCCCCGAGTACGAACGGGAACCGCCAGATGTTCCCGGAGCCGACCATGGCGCCGATCATTGCCATCAGGAACCCGAACCGGGTCCCCCACTCTGCGCGTGATAGTTCAGCATCACTCATGTCATACCATGCCTCACTACTGGCAAGCGACCACAAAGTACTTAATTCTTGATGGTTCCCTATGATGATTGATAGGTTGTACCATGAGATTTCATCTCGTGACAACGGCCGATGACTCCACGGTCGAACGGACGAACGCCTCGAGCAGTCACTTCCTTTTTCGGAATCCTGAACAGTAATGATTACTGTGTGTCAAATCGATTCAGCGCGAGCGGCTCGAGCAGATCCGGCTTTATCCCGCTCCGTAGCCACTCTCCGACCAGTTCGCCGAGCGCCGGCGCCGTCGTGACCCCGTAGCCGCTCATCCCGACAGCGAGCAGGTAGCCGTCGACAGCGGTGTCGTCGACGATCGGCAGCCCGTCCGGGGTCACGGTCCGAAGGCCGTTCCACTCGTTCAGGATCCGAACGTCCGAAAACGACGGGAAGTACCGGTCGATAACGTCGGCGACGGTGAGGTAGTACGACTCCTCGATGGGCCGGGCGTGATCCGGATCGAACCGCGTGGTGTCCTCGTAGGCCCTGGCGAACCGACCTGCAAGCAGGTCACCGCTCCCTTCCTGTCTCACGTACACTTCGTCCTCGAAGAACGTCAGCGGAACTGGGTGATTCCGATTCGCCTGGAGGACGACGATCGGCCCCTCCGTGTGGCGCAGCGGCGCGGAGACGCCGACCATTTCGTTTATTTCGTGCGCCCACGGTCCGGCCGCGTTTATTACTCGCTCCGCGTCGGTTTGCCCCTCCGTCGTCTCGACGCCCGCGACGGCGCCCTCCTCGACGATCACGTCGGTGACGGCGACCCCGATCTCGATCTCCGCGCCGCGGTCCCGAGCCCGGGCGACCATGTGCTGGATTATCTCGTTGGGATCGAGCACGCCGTCGTCGGGGACGAGGAGGCCCCCGGCGAACCTGTCGGAATCGAGCCCATACGCCGAAAGATCCGACGGCGAGACCAGCTCGGCGGTAAGTCCGAACTCGTCGTATGCCGCGTATAGCTCCCGGAGATGTGTCATCTCGTCCTCCGAGGAGCCCGTATGCAGGGTTCCGATCGGGTCGAACTCGAACTCGCCCGCCTCGATCAGCGGTTCGTACCACTCCCAGGACAGCTCTCGGCGCTCGTGTTCCGCCCGATCTGGGCTTTCCTGATATCGGATGAACTGTGCGATCGACGCGGCCGTCGTCCCCGAGCCCAGCGAGTTCTTTTCGAACAGTTTGACGGGACGTTCCCCCTCGGAGAGGTGGTACGCGAGACTCGCACCGACGATGCCGCCACCGACGATTACTGTGGGTTTCATGGCGATTAGATGCTGTCGGCCGGCTTGCCGTGGCCGGCGGGATCGTCTTCGAATCGGTCCAGGCTGAAGAACTCGACGTCGAAGGCGTCAGTCGAGCCCGCCGCGACCAGATCGCTCAGTGCCTTCCCGACGACTGGGCCGTGTTTGAAGCCGTGTCCGGAAAACCCGCAGGCGACGTGACAGCCGTCCGGTCCGACCCGATCGATCACGAAGTCGTGATCCGGCGTGTTGGAGTAGATCCCGCCGTAACTGCCACGCAGACCCGCGTCGGCGAGTTCGGGAACGAACTCGACGAGTGATTCGGTCAGTTCCAGCACCGTCGACTCCTCGACCGTGCCGGTGGGCGCGTCCGGACCGACGGTTTTCCCGGTGTGGTGTGTCGCGATCAGGACGCCGTCGCCGAAGTCCGACCGCACGTACCAGTCCCCGCCCGGCGGGGCGGTCGTCGGGATCTGTCCGACGGCCCCCTGGTCTAACCCCTCGCCCGGTTCTAGGAGAAGTACCTCCTCCCTCGTGAGCGTGACGGGTATCTCGACGCCGAGTGGCGCAAGTAGCTCGGGAGTCCACGGTCCCGCAGCCACGACGACTTTCCCGGTGTGAACTGTCCCTGCGTCGGTGGTTACACCCGTGATGGCCCCCTCCTCGACCAGGAAATCGTCGACGGTGATCCCCGTGAGCACCGTCGCGCCGTGTTCCGCAGCCGCCCGTGCGAAGCCGCCGGCCGCGTCGGCCCCGTCCGAATAGGCGGCAGTTTCGTCGACGATGCCGAACTCGACGTCACCGAGCGACAGCATCGAGAACGCCTCCGCGAGTGCGTCCCGATCGTATTCGCTCACGGGGATCCCGAGCGAGGACAGTACGTCGAACCCCTTCCGGGCGTAGCGACCGGCGGGGGTGTCTTCCCGGCCGAGCCTGACGAGAGGGTTCGGTTCGTACGCGATGGGCTCGCCTGTGTGTTCCTCGAACTCCCGGTAGAACTCGTGGCTCCAGGCGGCCATCCGAGTGTAGATCTCCTGTGGGCCGTAGTGGTGGCGAAGGATCGCCGAGGAATCACCGGTCGAACCGCTGGCGATGTTGTCTCGCTCCAGAAGCGCCACGTCCAGTTGCGTCTCCGTGGCGAGAAAGAAGGCTGTGCTCGTTCCCACGATCCCGCCGCCGACGATCACCACGTCGGCCCGGTCCGGGAGCGACTGGGTTCCCATGTACGTCGGCAGTCGGGGGGCAGGCAAATAGCTTTCTCGGCCGGGGCGGTAGCCGATACGAAACGTTGAAACCTCGAACAGGCAAAAAGGAGCTATGGAACTGCGGGTCATACAGAAGACGGACGTCGAACTCCGCATCGAGATCGCTGGGGAGGACCACACGTTCATGAACGTGCTGAAGGGCGCGCTGCTCGACGAGGACGGAGTCGAGGCCGCGACCTACGACATGAACCCCGAACAGTCGGGCGGCCAGACGGATCCGGTACTTTCGATCACGACCGACGGCGACGTCGATCCCCTCGACGCGCTGGAGTCGGCCGCAAAGGCAGTGAGCGACCAGACCGACGACTTCACTGCGGCGTTCGACGCCGCGGTATAGTCGAGCGACCCGGACGTTTCCGGCGGCGCTCCCCCAGCGGTGCTCCCCCGGCGGCGCTTTCACCTCCGATCGGTTACTGGGCGTCGACCACCGCGACTCCGGCGAGGTTGACGATGTCTTTCACTTCGTCGCCCCGCTGGAGAACGTGGACCGGTTTTTCCATGCCGACGAGCATCGGGCCGATCGCCTCCGCGCCGCCGAGCCGCTGGAGCAGCTTGTAGCCGATGTTGCCCGCCTCGAGGTTCGGGAAGATCAGCACGTTCGCCGGCTCCTCGAGTTCGGCGAACTCGTAGGTGCCGTTCAGGATCTCCTCGACGACGGCGGTATCCGCCTGCATCTCCCCGTCGACCGGGAAGTCGACCTCGGGATCCTGATGGAGCATGTCGACTGCACGCCGTGGTTTCCGGGTCCCCTCGTTGTCGACGCTGCCGAAGTTGGAGTACGACAGCATTGCCGCACGCGGTTCGACGTTGAACCGGCGTGCGAGTTCGGCAGTGTGGCGCGTGACCTCCGCGAGCACCTCCTCGTCGGGGGACTGGTTTACGGTCGTGTCCGCACAGAACACGACGCGGTTCTTGAACGTCAGCATGTACACGCCCGCGGCGTAATCGGTGTCCTCTGCGGTTCCGATCACCTGCAGGGGCGGCCGAAGCGCGGACGGGTAGTGGTGAGTGAGGCCGGTGAGCAGGGCGTCGGCGTCTCCCTGTTCGACCATTACGCTTCCGAAGTAGTTGGAGTCGCGCTTGATCAGCTCCTCGGCCTCGCTTCGCGTGATCCCCTTCCGCTTTCTGAGTTCGTAGAGCCGCTGTGCGTACTCCTCGTGGTTCTCCTTTCGCGGATTGACGACGGTCGGCGAGAAGGCGAGCCCCAGTCGCCGTGCCGTCTTTTGAATCTTCTCTTCGTTGCCGAGCAACAGGGGCTCTGCGATCCCCTGTTCTTCGAGCTGGTAGGCGGCACGGATCATCTTCTCGTCGGTCCCTGACGCCAGCGCGACCCGCTTGGGATCGCTTTTCGCCTTGTTCAACACAACCCGCATCATCTCCCGGGACTTTCCGAGGCGAGCTTCGAGCCGTTCGACGTACGCCTCGATGTCGATCTCCTTTCGGGCGGCCCCAGACT
Organism: Halalkaliarchaeum sp. AArc-GB; assembly: GCF_031432225.1. Lineage (NCBI taxonomy): Archaea > Methanobacteriati > Methanobacteriota > Halobacteria > Halobacteriales > Haloferacaceae > Halalkaliarchaeum > Halalkaliarchaeum sp. AArc-GB. The sequence goes on from NZ_JAVKGM010000012.1 coordinate 11,118, forward strand.
CCATCGCCGCCCGTGCGACCGCCGGCGCGACCTCGAACAGCACCCGCGGGTCCAGCGGTTTCGGGATGACGTATTCGGGACCGTACTGGAGCGGCTGATCGCCGTAGGCTTTGACGACGGCGTCGGGCACGTCCTTTCGCGCCAACTCCGCGAGCGCCCGTGCGGCCGCCCGCTTCATCTCTTCGTTGATCTCGGTCGCGCGAACGTCCAATGCTCCCCTGAAGATGAAGGGGAATCCCAGCACGTTGTTCACCTGATTCGGATAGTCCGATCGGCCGGTCGCCATGATGACGGTGTCCTCGCGGGCGGCTTTCGCCGCCTCGTAGTCGATCTCCGGGTCCGGGTTGGCCATCGCGAACACGATCGGGTCTGCGGCCATCGACTTGATCATCTCCGGGGAGACGATCCCGCCGATCGACAATCCCACGAACACGTCCGCGCCGCGCATCGCGTCCGCGAGGTCGCCCTCCGGTACGTCGCGGGCGAACTCCTGTTTGTACTTGTTGAGTTCTACCGCCCGCGACTCCGTGATGATTCCCGAGGAGTCACACATCGTGATGTTCTCCTTTTTCGCTCCGAGCGAGACGTAAAAGCGGGCGGTCGCGATCGCGGAAGCGCCCGCGCCCGAAAAGACGATCTCTATGTCCTCGATCCGCTTGTCGGTGATGTCGACCGCGTTCAACAGCGCGGCGCCGGAGATGATCGCGGTGCCGTGCTGGTCGTCGTGAAACACCGGGATATCCATCTCCTCGTGGAGCCGGGTTTCGATCTCGAAACACTCCGGGGCCTTGATGTCCTCGAGGTTGATCCCCCCGAACGTCGGCTCCATCGCGGCCACAGATCGGACGAAGTCGTCGGGATCGGCGTGATCGAGTTCGACGTCGAACACGTCAATGTCGGCGAAGCGCTTGAACAGCACACCCTTCCCCTCCATGACGGGTTTCGACGCCTGTGCACCGATGTTCCCGAGCCCGAGCACCGCCGAGCCGTTCGAAACGACGCCGACAAGGTTCCCCTTCGCGGTGTAGGCGTACGCCTTCTCGGGGTCGTCGTCGATGTCCATGCAGGGCGCAGCGACACCGGGCGAGTACGCGAGACTCAGATCTCGCTGGGTGTTCGTCGGTTTCGTTGTCGATATCTCGATTTTCCCCGGCGGATCTCGCCGGTGGTACTCGCGGGCGTCGTCTTCCAGTCCCATGGTGGGACGTCCCTGCGGGCAAGTAAAAATCTATGTATCGGTGTCGAATGATTTATTCGTCGAACGTCGAACAGGCCCGCGCTGTCGATCGGTCCCGACGGTGTCGGCTTCCAGTTTTGTACTGTCCGGACCGTCGAGAAATCGTTCCAGCGGGACGCATGCGCCGGGCGAGCGCGCGAACCCAGAGTAAAAACGTCGTCGTCAGTACTTCGGCTCCGCGCCGGTGGTCTCGTAGATCCGATCCATGATCCCGTCGCGCCGGCGCTGCCACTCCCGGAACCCGTCCGGCGAGGAGGGGTACCGTTCGTACTCGTCGATGAGTTCGTCGGCGAGCGACTTCGTTTCGTAGAAGTTCCAGATCTGCCCCCAGTACCCGAAGCTCTGTATCGCCGTCTTCAGTTTGAGTCCGAGCCCGACCGACGTCGTCCCCGAGTACAGCGCTTCGGCGAGTTTCTCCCCGGGCAGCGTCGCGAGAAGCCCCATCAGGTCGTCGACGTCGACCGCTGTCGAGAGGATGTTGTACACGTCGAGCCCGGCGTATCGTCCGCCGAAGTGGTCCATCACTCGTTCGTTGTACTTCCACAGTGCCCCCTCCGAGACGTCACCGTCTGTGATCGCTTCGACTGCCTCCTCTGCGGCGTACTTGCCTGCGTAGGCGGCGCCGGCGATCCCGCCGCCGGTCGTCGGGTTGACGTGTGCGGCGGCGTCGCCGACCGCCATGAATCCGGGGGCGACTGCGGAGTCGTACGGTCGCCGGGTGGGAAGCGCCGCGCCGAGTTTGTCCGTCACCGTCGCACCGGAAAACTCCGGTCGGTTCTGGAGGTCCCGTTTCAGGTCCTGCACCAGCTTCATCGGCTCTTCGTTCATCTGGAATCCCAACCCGGCGTTGATCTCCGTCTCCGTCCGGGGGAAGTACCACAGATACCCCGCCGACCGTTCTGTCGGTTTGAACACCAGCGCGTCGTCCCACTCGACGGGTTCGGGAACCTCTACGATCTCCCGATAGGCGGAGCTGAACTGAGAAAACGAGACGTTCGTGTCGAAGGTCCCCTCGGAGAGATCGGCCGCGTCCTGCAGGATCGACAGCGATCCTGCGCCGTCGATCACCACGTCCGCGTCGTACTCGACGACGTTGCCGTGTTTTTTCCCGCGAATGCCGGTGACGCGCCCGTCGTCGGTCTGTTTCACGTCGGCGACGACCGTCTCGTAATCGATCTGGACGCCTGCGTCGGTCGCCCCGTCGATGATCCGTTTCCCGTACTCCCACCGATCGATCACTGCGAGTTCCCCCGGGACGGGGATCTCGAGTACAGTGTCCTCCTGTGGGATCTCGAACCGACCGTGATCGACCGCAGGGTTGGTGATCGCCGGCTCGATCTGGGACTTCGGGATCGCGTCCGGGAACGCGTCCGCTCCCTTGAGGGCGTCTCCGCAGGCGATATGTCCTGCCTCCGATTCGTTTTTCCGTTCGACAATACAGACGTCGAGCCCTTCGCGTGCGGCTGTGGCGGCGGCGTAACAGCCGGCGGTGCCCGCGCCGACCACGACCATGTCGTACTCCTGGGCGGTCATTGCACTGTTGTGACTGCCGGGGGAGCAAAACTCTTTATCCCGAATTGCGTCGGGGAGTCACGGTCAGGAACCTGCTACGGCGGCCTTCATTCTGCGCGGGCAGCAGCTTCGACGGCACCTTCGATGGCGTCCCGCGCGCTGGCGACCAGCTCTTCGACGTCGTCGCTTTCCGCGTACAACCGGACGTACGGCTCGGTCCCGCTGGGACGAACGAGCAGCCACGAATCGTCGGGAAACGACAGTCGGATCCCGTGCTCGGTGGAGACGTTCGACGCGGGGAACGCCGCCGGTAGCGTCTCGGAAAGCTGCTCCATCGCACCTGCTTTCCGGTCGTCCGGGCAGTCGACGCTCACCTTCCGATACGGTCGCGCGGACACCGGGGCACAGAGCCCATCCAACCCCTCGCGGGCGACCAGACACGACGTTACGGCGGCGCTTGCGACGCCGTCGATCCAGCCGCCGAACGCGGTGTGGATATGTTTCCACGGCTCCGCGGCGAAGACGACGTCCCCACCGTCGGCCTCGACAGTCGCGATCCCCTCGTGGAGAGCACCCAGCCTGACGCGCTCGACGCGCCCACCCGCCGCCCGAACGCGCTCGTCGATCCGGCTCGAGGCGTTCGGCGTCGTTACCACGACCGGATCGCTCGATCGGGCTCCCGGTTCGTCGGCTGTCGACCGCCGGACGTACTCTTCGGCCAGAATCGCGAGGATCGTGTCTTCGTGAATCACCTCCCCCTCGGGATCGACGACGACGATCCGGTCGGCGTCCCCGTCGTGGCCGATCCCGAACGCGACGTCGTCGGCGTCGGCGAGGAACCGGCGCAGATCGGACAACGATTCCGGGGTGGGTTTGCTCTCCCGCCCCGGGAAGTGACCGTCGACGTTGCCGTTGAGGGTGAGGACGGTCGCACCGAGCTCGCGCAACACCTGCGGCGTGGCGAGCGACGCCATCCCGTTGCCACAGTCCACGGCGACTCGCATCCCCGCAAGCGGCGGTTCCTCGTCGGATCCGACTCCGCTGAACGACGCCGCGTATTCGACGACTGCTCGCCGATACGCCGGAAGAACGCTCGTCGTTTCCGCTTTTGTCCAGTCGTCCCACGCGGCCGGTTCAGTTCCCGCCGCGATCGCCTCCTCGAGTTCTCCCTCCAGTTCGCGGTGGAACTCGCTGCCGTCCGCAAACAGCTTGATGCCGTTGTCGTGTGGTGGGTTGTGCGATGCGGTGAGCATCACACCGCGGCGCCCGCGCGAGGCGTACGCGAGCGCCGGTGTGGGGAGCTGTCCCGCCCGCAGGGGACGGGCCCCGGCCGAGGCCACCCCGGCCTCCATCGCCGCCGAAAGCGCCGGACCGGTGTCCCTGCCGTCACGGGCGATCACCACCTCGGGCGGGCCGCCCGTTTCCGATCTCCGCCCGAGGCCGGTCCCGGCGTCCTGCTCTCCGATTCCGGTTCCGACCGCCTGCCCGACCGCCAGTGCGAGCCGTGGAGTCACTCGAGTGCGTGCGTCCCCCCGGATACCCGCGGTCCCGAACAGATCCATACACGTGCATCGAACGCGGGTAACCTGAGTCCGTCGGTTCGAATACCTATAAGTGAATCAAGGGGTGAGAGTAGCGTATGAGCGAGCAAACGCGAGCGCACGTGTACGTTTCGGGGAACGTACAGGGAGTGTTCTACCGGGCGAACACGCGTGATACGGCGAGAGAACTCGGCGTCGACGGCTGGGTTCGGAACCTCGAGGACGGCCGGGTCGAGGCCGTCTTCGAGGGGTCCGAACCGGCGGTCGAGCAACTGGTCGACTGGTGTCACGAGGGCAGCCCCGCCGCCGACGTTTCGAACGTCGACGTCGAGTACGAACAGCCCACGGGACTAGATGGGTTCGAGGTCAGGTGGTGATTCAGTGACCACCAACCACGTTCTGGTTCACGTGTTCGCGTATCCGTGGTTCCTCGTCGGCACTGTCGGCGCTGCGGTGCTCGGGTACGGCGGATACATGCTCCTCGAAGGGGCCTTTTTCAGTGGGGAGTCCGTCACCGGGGAACCGCTCATGATCGCGCTGTTTGCACTCATCGGCGGATTGATTCTCATGATCCTCGGCTGGACGAAGGCCGCACGGCTCGCGTTCGAGTTTTGAACCGTCGGGCCGACGATCACGGAAACGAAAAATCGAAGCCGTCGTCGCCGATCAGGCGAACAGGACCGCCGCCACCGCCTGCGCCGTCTCGATGACCGGGCCGATTCCCGGCAGCAGCAGTACGGTCGCCACGGCAGCGAACATGATCGCCGCGTAGATCCCGGTCGGTCGGGAGCCGACCGCATCGAGGCTCCCGGTGGGGTCGTCGATCCACAGCGCTTTCACCACGCGGCTGTAGAAGTACAGCGACAGCGCGCTGTTCACCGCGCCGACCGCCGCGAGGTAGACGAAGCCGTTCTGGATCGCGCCCGCGAACAGGAAGTACTTCGAGAAGAACCCGCCGAAGGGCGGCAGCCCCGCGAGCGAGAACATGAACACCGTCATCGCGACGCTGGCCATCGGGGCCTTCCGGGCGAGACCGGCGTAGTCGTCGTAGGTCCGTCCGACGCCCCAGTACTCGACCATGGCGACGAACAGGAACGCGCCGGTGTTCATGAACCCGTAAACGAGAAGGTGGGTCATCGCCGCACCCATCACGTCCGCGTTGTGGGGACCGCCGGCGGAAAGCGCCGCGAGCCCGATCAGCGCGTAGCCCGCGTGCCCGACCGACGAGTACGCGAGCATCCGTTTCACGTTCTCCTGGACTGCCGCCGCGAAGTTACCGACGGTCATCGTCAGGACCGCCAGAATCGCAAAGGCGAGCGCCCAGTCGACGTTGATCGCGGCCGCGGTCGCAAGCGGGAACGCTTCGACGAACACCCGGAACGCCACCACGAAGCCGGCGGCCTTCGAGGCCGACGAGAGGAAGGCGCTCACCGGTGCGGGCGCGCCCTCGTACGCCTCCGGCGCCCAGAAGTGGAACGGGACGGAGGCGGTCTTGAACGCGAACCCGCCGAGCACCATCAGGATACCGATGCCGGCGACGCCGGCCAGCCCGTCGACGTCGGCGAGGCCGGCGGCGACCTCCGGCAACAGCAGCGAGCCAGTCGCGGCGTACACGAGCGAGATCCCGAACGCGAATATCGCAGACGAGACCGCGCCGATGAGGAAGTACTTCGTCCCTGCCTCGATGCTGCCCTTGTCACTCTTGAGGAACGCGACGAGGGCGTACGACGGCAGCGACGCCAGTTCGAGTGAGACGAACACCGTCGCCAGCGAGTTCGAGACGGCCATCAGCGCCATCCCGGACGTCGCAAACAGCACGAGCGAGTAGAACTCGGCGGTGTTGTCGAGGTCTTCGAGGTAGTTGAAACTCGCGACGACGACCATCGCCGCGACGGAGGCGAAGATGGCGGTGAAGAACAGCGCCATTCCGTCGACGACGATCGCGTCACTGAAGAACGTCACCGCGCCCCCGTTTACGGCGTCCCCGGCGACGAGATACCACACCGAAAACGCCAGCGCAACGAGCGCGCCGGTCGCCGATATACCCGCGAACAGTCCGTTAGACGGGTCGTCGGGGCGGATCGCGTCGACCGTCAACAGCAGGAGTGCCGTAAGGATCAACACGACCGGCGGCGCGAGCGCGAACCACTCCGAGGCCGCCATCACCGATTCGGGTGCCACCATTACAGTCCACCTCCGTTCTCGACGAGCGGCATAACTGCGTCCCTAATCATCTCGAAGAACAAGTCGGGGACGACCCCGAGCACGATGATCGCCGCGAGCAGCGCCGCAAGCGGCAGCACGTCGTGAACCGGAGCGCGCCCGACGTCGTAGTCGGCTTCCAGCCGGTACGGCCCGAACAGCGTCTTCTGCATCGCAAACAGCAGGTAGCCGGCGACGATGACGATGCCGAACATCGCAAGCGCCGTAAACAGCGGCATCAGTCCGGCGGCGGCCGGCGAGCCGAACGAGCCCACGAAGATGAAGAACTCGCCGGCGAATCCGGCCATCAGCGGCAGGCCCATGTACGCGAACGCGCCGGCAACGAGGATCCACACCGCGATCGGCATCCTGTCTGCCATCCCGGACATGTCGGTCACCATCCGGGTGTGGGTCGCGTTGTACACGACGCCGACCGCCATGAACATCAGCCCCGAGATGAGGCCGTGGGCGATCATCTGGAACGTCGCGCCGCCGACGCCGTACTCGGTAAACGCGACGAGTCCGAGGATGACGTAGCCCATCGACGACACCGACGAGTAGGCGACGATCCGCTTGAGGTCCTGCTGGGCAAGCGCGAGCATCGCACCGTAGATCACGCTGAGCACCGCGATGATCGCGATCGGGATCGCGAGCGCGGACGCCTGCTCGGGAAGCATCGTGAAGTTGAACCGGAGCAGCGCGTAGGTGCCCATCTTCAACAGGACGCCCGCCAGCATCACCGACACCGGCGTGGGCGCCTCGACGTGGGCGTCCGGCAGCCAGGTGTGAAGCGGGACGACCGGCACCTTCACCGCGAACCCGAAGAACATTGCGACGAACGCTGCCGTAAGCAGCGTCGACGGCGCCAGGCCGAGGATGGGGTCGATCTGTCCTGCCGCGATCGCGGCGGTCGTCTCCGGCAGACCGAACGTCTCGACCGGCAGCGAGAAGACCAGCGCCATGTAGCCGATGAACATTACTAGCGACGCCACGTTCGTGTACACGAAGAACTTGATCGCGGCGTACTTCCGGCGCGGGCCGCCCCACACGCCGATCAGGAAGTACATCGGCAGAAGTACTGCCTCCCAGAAGACGAACCACAGGAAGAAGTCGAGCGCGACGAACACACCAAGCAGGTTCGCCTCCATGAACAGCATGAGGCCGTAAAACTGGCTCTGGCGTTCGTCGATCGGCGTCCAGGCGCTCACGATCGAAAGCGTCGTGAGGAACGCCGTCAACACGACCAGCGGCAGACTGATGCCGTCCAGTCCGACGAACCACTGAATCTCGTAGCCCGCGAACTCGACCCACGTCGCCTGCGTCTCGAACGCGAGCGTCCCGTCGGTAAGCGCGTTACCGGCGGCGTCGAATCCTCGCCACAGGAGTAGACTGCCCGCAAGCGGGATCAGGCTCAGTGCGAACGCCAGCTTTCCGGCGTACTCGTCGGGCGACAGCAGCACGACGAACGCCGAGAGGAACGTCACGGCGAGTAGCGCTTCGAGCATCACAGGAACCACCCCCCTGCGACGCCGAGGATCACGATCAGCGCTACGAGCCCGAGTGTAAGCAGCGCAGCGTAGTTGGTCACCACGCCGGTCTGGAGCCGCCGAACGCGGCTCCCTGCAGCGAGGCTGACCGAGGAGATGCCGTTGACGACGCCGTCGACGACGCCCTGGTCGAACCGATCCGCGGCGCCCGCGACGTCTGCCGCCCTGTTCGCCAGCCAGACCTGGTATTCGTCCTGGTAGTAGTTGTTGTACAGCACGTCTTTGACCGTTCCGAGTTTCTCAGTGTGTTCGGTCGGCTCGGGGACGTTGTACAGCTGCCAGGCGACGAGCAGCCCGAGCACTGCCAGCCCCAGCGACACGCCGGCCGCGACGATCACGGTTACCTCCGGCGAGTCCGCGATCGTGCCGGCGGAGAACGCAATGAGATCGTTGTAATGCGAGTAGCTCACCGCAGGGAACCCGGAGTCGAGCCACTGTGTGAGATAGTCCAGCTGGATCCCGGTGAGCTTCTGGACCGGGACCATGTTGACGAAGCCAGCGACGACCGCCAGCACGCCGAGCACCACGAGCGGGAACTTCACGTTCCAGCGCACGCCGTGGGGGTCCTCGGCGAGGTCACTCCGGGGCTCGCCGTGGAAGGTGAGAAACACCATCCGGAAGGTGTAGAAGGCGGTCACCGGTACGGCCAAAAGCCCCATCACGTACGCACCGAGCAGGAGCGGTTCGTTCAGGCCGTGAACGAACGCCTCGTACAGCACTTCGTCCTTCGACCAGAAGCCGGCGAACGGGAAGATGCCCGCGAGTGCGAGCGACCCCGCGAGGAACGTCCAGTAGGTGACCGGCATCCGGTCTTTCAGGCCGCCCATGTCCCACATGTTCTCGTTGTGGTGCATCGCGATGATCACCGACCCGGCGCCGAGGAACAGAAGCGCCTTGAAGAACGCGTGGGTCATCAGGTGGAACGTCGCGGCCACGTAGGAGCCGACACCCAGCGCGAGCATCATATACCCGTACTGGGAGATCGTCGAGTAGGCGAGCACCTGCTTGAGTTCGTCCTTGACGACGCCCATCGTCGCCGCGAACAGCGCGGTGAACCCGCCGACAAAGGCGATGATCGCCAGCGTGGTCGGGGTCACTGCATAGAACCCGTAGATCCGCGCGACGAGGTAGACGCCGGCGGCGACCATCGTCGCGGCGTGGATCAGCGCCGACACCGGGGTCGGGCCTTCCATCGCGTCGGGCAGCCAGGTGTGCAGCGGGAACTGCGCGGACTTGCCGACGACGCCGCCCAGCACGAGCAGGCCGACGATCGTCAGCCAGGTCTCGACGCCCAGGTCGCCGGGCGTCCAGATCGTCTCTTCGCCCTGCATCGCGAGATCGGCCAGTTCGGGGAACGAGCCCGCGCCCGCGAACTGGGCGGTGCCGAACGTCGCGAAGACGGCAACCACGCCGATCAGGAAGAAGTAGTCGCCGAACCGCGTAACGAGGAACGCCTTCTTTGCGGCACTGGGCGGACCTGCCTCGCGGAACCAGAAGCCGATGAGGAGGTACGAACACAGCCCCACCAGCTCGAAGAACATAAACGCCATCAGCAGGTTGTCCGCCACGACGAACCCGAGCATCGACGCCGTGAACAGCCCGAGTCCGGCGTAGTACCTCGGGAGGTCGCGTTCCCCCTCGTCGTTCATATAGCCGAGGCTGAACACGTGGACGAGGAAGGCGATCAGCGACACGATCACGAGCATCAGCGCCGAGAGCGGATCGATCAGGATTCCGAACGTGAGCTCGTAGGTGTCGGCCGCGGCCCACGTGTACAGCGTTTCCTGGATCGGGTCAGCCCCCAGCGCGAGCGACGCGCCCACCCAGATCGAAAACAAAAGCGATCCGGCGGTCGCGGCGATCCCGGCGAAGGCCCCTTTCTTCGGCAGCAGTCGTCCAGCGAACACGCTGATGACGAACGCCACGAACGGCAACAACACGATCGCCGGTACGTAGTCGAATGCAGCCATGAATTTACCACCTCATCGTTGCGGCTTTGGTCACGTCCAGTTCACCGAAGTTGCGATACAGCACGAGGATGATGCCGAGCCCGACGGCGACTTCCGCGGCCGCGAGCGCGATTACGAACAGCGTGAACGTCTGTCCGGTCATGTTCCCCCAGTACAGGGAGAACGCGACGAAGTTGATGGCCGCCGCGTTCAGCATCAACTCGACAGACATCAGGAAGTACAGTGCGTTCCGCCGCGTCAAAACACCGAACAGACCGATGGAGAAGACTGCGGCCGAAAGCAGCAGGTAGTATTCCGGTGACACCATCAGACGTCACCCCCTTCGGAAGCGCCCCCGTCGGCGGCCGTCGCAGCACCGCCGGCAGGTGCAGCGTCCGATTCGTCGTCTGTGCCGCCGAAGCCGGTCTCGAACCGACCACCGTCCTCGCGTTTGGCGAGGAAGATCGCCGAGTCGATCGCGACGTCGAGGGCGATCGCGATGATCAGGAACGCCGCGAGGAAGCCTTCAGCGGGGATCCCGCCCAGCTCGAGATCGAACAGGGCGTATCCGAGGTTCATCACGAGCGACTCTCCCTCCGGAAAGCCCGCGGCGGCCCCGAACGGTGCGGTCACGAAGACGACCGCCATCACGACGAACAATGCGACCGCGGCCAATCCCGGCAGTAGCCGGTTGCGTCCTGTCATGCCGTTACCACCTCCGTTTCGTTGCGCGTCAGCATCACGGCGAACGTGATGAGCACCAGTACCCCGCCGACGTACACGAGGATCTGAACCGCGGCGAGGAACTCCGCCTGCAACATCACGTAATGCACCGCGACGCTGATCAGCGCGCCGCCCAGCATCAACACGGCGTTGAACACGTTCCGTGCGAGGACGACGCCCAGGCTGAACCCCACTGTCACCAGGGCGAACAGCGCGAACGCGACGATTTCATATACCATTGTGTTAAGTGTGCTTGAGGTATCCCTTTGAAGATTACGAGTCCGATCGCCGCTGTCACCGTGCGGGAATCGGGCCCCCGGCTGCGGCGACCCTTTGAACCCACGGGCGAATCGGTCCCGTACTCTTACTGGTAGTCGATCTCCCCGTCCCCTTCGCCCACCCAGGCGCTTTTGTCCGATTCGCGCGCCTGGAGCGGGTCAATCCCCTTATACCAGGGTACGTTCTTCAGCTGTTCTTTATTGTAGGCGAACTCGTGTTTGCTGTCCGCCGTAAACTCGAAGTTCTGCGTGAGCAGTATCGCGTCGGTCGGACAGACCTCCTCGCACAGCCGACAGTAGATGCACTGTCCGATGTGGAGGTTGTACTGTTCGCCGTTTCGCTGGTCGTCCATCACGATCTGGATCGTGTCGTTCGGACAGACGCCTTCGCACTGACGACACCAGATACATCGCTCCTGGCTGTACTTGTGGACTCCGCGGAAACGCGGGCTCACTTCCGGCTCCTCTTCCGGATATTTCACTGTGAACTTCTTGCCGTCCAGTGCGTGTTTCATCGTCACCGCCATCGATTTGAGCAGTCCGATCATATCAGACGATCACCCCCACGATAACCGCGGTCAACACGAAGTTGGCGAGCGCGAGCACGAGGAGTCCCTTCCAGCCGATCTCGATCAGCTGGTCGATCCTGACCCGCGGAATTGCCGAGCGGAGCCACTGGGTCAAGAGGAAGAACGCCCAGATCTTGATGATGAACCAGACGAAGCCCGGCAGGACCGGTCCTGCCGGGCCACCCAGGAACACCGTCGCCAGTATCGCACCGCCGAGGAAGATGTGCAGGAACTCCCCGAGGTAGAACAGCACGAAGTAGACGCTGGAGTACTCGGTCTGGTAGCCTGCGACGATCTCGGTCGGCGCCTCCGGAATGTCGAAGGGGTTGCGTCCGATCTCGGCCATGCTCGCCGTAAGGAACAACACGAACGCGAACGGGTTGACGATCGCGTACCACGCCGGGATCTCGAAGCCGGCGATCGTGACGAGTGCGGTCTGCTGTGCGGCGACGATCTCGCCCAACTGGAGCGTTCCGGCGAAGATCACCACCGACATCGCCGCGAGGATCAGCGGGATCTCGTAGGCGATGTTCTGAGCGACCGCACGCAGTGATCCCAGAAGCGAGTACTTGTTGTTCGAGGCGTACCCACCCATCACGAGCGAGATCGACGCGATGGACGCGAACGCGAACACCAAGACCAGTCCGACTTCCGGATCGGCCAGATGGATGTTGAACGGTCCGAGATCACCCATCGGAATAACCGCGAAGCCGAGAATCGCCGACGCCGGCAGGATCAACGGCGCGAGATCGTACGACGGGCGTTCGACGCCGTCGGGAATGATGAGTTCCTTCGACAGCAGGCGAACCGAGTCGACGATGATCGTCCCGAGGCCCCACGGTCCGACCCGTTCGACCGAGTACCGGTCGGTGAACGCCGCGGTGATTTTCCGTTTCGCCCACGGGCCGGCGAGAGCGGTCATGCTCAGCATGACGACCGCGACGAACGCCGCCCCGATGGCGCCTCCGACGACGGCACCGAGCAACCCCTCGAGCCCGAGCAGATCGGCGATCTGTTCGGGGAACAGCTGGAGGGGCGTCACCGGTCCACCTCCCCGAGAACGATGTCGAGGCTACCCAGCGACGCGACCATGTCCGGGATGTACTCCCCGGTGGACATCTCCGGCAGGGTCTGCAGGTTGGAGAAACACGGGCTCCGAATCTTGAACCGGGCGGGCTTGTCGGTCCCGTCCGAGCGGATGTAGATGCCGAGTTCACCTTTTGCACCCTCGACTGCCCGGTATATCTCCTTGTCCTTCTCGGGCTTGAGGGTCCGCGGGACGTTCGCCTGGATGTTGCGCTCGTCTTCGGGCCAGTCTTCGAGCAGGTCGACGCACTGCTCGATGATCTTCGCGGACTCTTCGACTTCCTTCATCCGGACGAGCACCCGACTGTAGTTGTCACAGCCGTCCATCGTGATGACGTCCCAGTCGAGCTCGTCGTAGTAGCCGTACGGGTCGTCACGGCGGAGGTCGTAATCGACGCCGGAGCCCCGAACGATCGGGCCGGTGGCGCCGTAGTTTTTCGCGACCTCCGGCGGGAGCACGCCGGTGTCGATCGTCCGCATCTGGAAGATCTCGTTGCTGGTGACGAGGTCGTTGAACTCCTGGATCGCGACCGGGAGCTCGTCGAGGAAGTCCCTGGTCATCGAGAAGAACTCCTCGCGGGGCTCCGGGATGTCCCAGACGACTCCGCCGAGCCGGAGGTAGTTGAACATCAGCCGCTGGCCGGTAAGCTCTTCGAGGATGTTCTGTACCTTCTCGCGCTCCTTGACGGCGTACATGAAGATCGCCGTGAAGTCGCCGTACACGTCGAGCCCGAACGTTCCAAGCGCAAGCATGTGCGCAGCGATCCGAGTGAGTTCGGCGCTCATCGTCCGGAGCACCTGCGCGTACTCGGGGACCTCGATGTCCGCCAGATCTTCGGCCGCTCGCGCGTACGCCCACTCGTTCAATATTCCGCCGGGTGTGTAGTCCCAGCGATCCGGGTAGGGCATGATCTGGTGGCGATAGGTGCCCTGCTGACACATCTGCTCTTCACACCGGTGGAGGTAGCCGATGTCACATTCGACGTCGGCAACCTGCTCGCCGTCGAGCACGCACTTGAGGTGGAGCACCCCGTGGGTCGCCGGGTGGTGGGGACCGATGTTCAGGAACATCGTGTCCGCCTCGGCGTCCATGTGATCCTCCTGTAGCGGGTTGGCGTGTTCCCGCAGTGGGACGATCTGGGGCTGGTTGCCGTCGTAGTCCATCGACAGCGGATGTCCCTGCCAGGTCTCGGGAAGCAGGATCCGTCTGAGGTCGGGGTGATCGTCGTACTCGATCCCGACCAGGTCGTACGCCTCCCGCTCGTGCCAGTCGGCCGTCCTGAACACTGGCTCGGCCGATTCCGAGACGGGTCGGTCCTTGTCGGCGGGAACGACCACGTCGACTTCCTGGGTCGGATCGTCGAACTTCTTCAGGTGGTAGATCGACTCGTAACGGTCCTCGTACTCCTGGGCGGTCACACACGAGAGGTGGTCGAAGCCGGCCTCCTCCTTGAGCAGCGAGAGCGTGTCCTGAACGTGATCCGGGCGGATTACGAACCCGGGAGCGTTGACGTGATCGTCGCGTTCGAGCACCAGATCACCCAGCAGCGACTCCAGTTCGTCGGGCTCTTGCTGTGCGATGGGTTCCGGTCCGGTTTCGGTCGTCTGTTTTTCCATGCTCATGGCGAATCAGCCCAGTTGTAACGCATCACCAGATCGTCCTCGTCGATCTGTTCGGCCAGCTTGTCGACGATCTCGTCCCGTTCGAGGTCGCCGAACTGCTCGAGCTCGTACGGCTTCACTGTGACGGGGCTGGACTCGCCGTTCGCGATGCGCTCTTGAAGCTTCGCGATCGCGTAGATGAGCGCCTCGGGTCGGGGAGGACAGCCGGGAATGTGGATGTCGACCGGAATGACTTCCTCGGCGCCTTTGACGACGTTGTACCCCTCCTGGAAGGGGCCGCCGGAGATAGTACACGATCCCATTCCGACGACGAATTTCGGCTCGGGCATCTGGTCGTACACCCGCTTCATCCGCGGAGCGAACTTCGATACCACGGTCCCGGGAACGATGATCACGTCCGCCTGCCGCGGAGAGGCGCGCGGGACGCCCGCATGAAAGCGGTCGAGGTCGTGTTTGACCGCGTAGGTGTGCATCATCTCGATGCTGCAGCAGGCGATCCCGAACTGCAGCATGAACATCGACGACCCCCGCGCCCAGTTCATGAACTTGTCGAACTTCGTGAGAATGAACGGCGAGGAACCGAGCGCGTCCCGCAGGGGGGAGTTAAATCGGTTGTCCTGTCCCGTCATCCGGGCGTCGCGAGTGTCCGTCTGTACCTTCGATTCGTCGGCGACGAACGGTTCTCGTTCCGTGCTCATTGTGCATCACGCTCCGTCTTCCGTCTGGTCGCCCGCGGTGATTTCACCCACTGTACCGCGCCGATGCGCCACGCCCACACGAGACCGATGACCAGGATGCCGACGAAGATCAACATCGGGGCGAGCAGCTGCATCGCCGGGACGCCTTGCTCCAGCGCCGGACGATACACCAGCACCCACGGGAACAGCATGACCGTCTCGATGTCGAACACGACGAAAAGCAGCGCAACCATGTAGTATTGGATGTTGAATCGCAGCCTCGCCGTGCCGGTCGGCACCTCACCGCTCTCGTATATGGCGGTTTTACCTTGTTCGGGCACACTCGGCCGGATCAGGGCGGATATCACCATCATCGACAGTCCGATGACGAGTCCGACCACCGCGAGCGCGCCAATCGCTATCCAGCTCATTAGGGGAGTTCTCCGTAACGCTCGAGGGTTGGATGGCCCAATATATAAGGGTTGATTCTTAGTCGAGAACGTGTTTAAATCACCGTGAGGAACCGACCCACGGCTGTCAGTCGTGTCGGAAGCACCGCCGACCGGTGAACGCCATCGCCATCCCGTGATCGTCGGCGGCCTCGATCACGTCGGCGTCGTTGACGGAGCCCCCCGGCTGGATCACCGCTTCGATTCCGGACTCGGCGGCGTCTTCGATCCCGTCGGGGAACGGGAAGAACGCGTCCGAAGCCATCACCGCACCTTCGGCGGATTTCCCGTCGGCGTCCTTTTCGGCTTTCATCGCGGCGATGTTCACGGCGTCGACCCGACTGACCTGGCCGACACCGAGTCCGACCGTCTCCGTCCCGGTCGCGAAGACGATCCCGTTCGATTTGACGTGTTTGAGTGTCTTCCAGGCGAACAGCATCGTTTCGATCTCCGCGTCGGTCGGCTCCCGTTCGGTGACGACTTCGAGCTCCTCGGCCGACGGGGCCCACTCGTCGCGTTCCTGGAGGAGGCGTCCGCCCACGATCGGCTTTTCGGTCATCGGTGGCCGGTCCGTCTGTTCGGCGGTGGTTCCGTCGGTCGATCCCTCGCCGAACGGACCGACGTCGAGCACCCGAAGGTCCGTGCGCTCCCCCAACACCGCGATTGCGCCGTCGGTGTATCCAGGAGCCACCACGACCTCCTTGAAGGAGTCGACGATTCGCTCTGCAGTCTCGACGTCACACGTTCGGTTGAGCGAGACGATCCCTCCGAACGCGGACTTGGCGTCCGTTCTGAGCGCGCGGTCGTAGGCGTCCGCGAGCGAGTCGGCGGTCGCACAGCCGGCCGGATTCGCGTGTTTGATTACGGCGGCGGCCGGATCCTCGAACTCCCGTACGAGCCGCAACGCGGCGTCGGCGTCGTTGTAGTTGTTGTACGACAGCGCCTTTGCCCCGGGATTGCGTTGCTTGGCGTCCACTACGTTCGGCTCCTTGCAGGTCGGATCCGCATAGACAGCCGCCTCCTGATGGGGGTTTTCCCCGTAGCGAAGCCTGCGAACCCGGTCGCTGGAGGCGATCCGGCGTTCCGGAAACGCGTCGTCTATGTCGCCGTCGACGTGGACGTGCGTGGGTCGACCGTCCCCGTCGTGACCGACGACCACGCGGTCCTCGGCGAACCAGCGTACTGCCCGTGGATACGCGACGTATTCGGCACGCTCGAGCACTCGTCGTTTGAGAGTCGATTCGTCGTCGTCCGCGTACACCGGCACCGGTTCCTGGGTCACGATCGGCCCGCCGTCCACCTCCTCGGTGACGACGTGGACCGTACAGCCGGAGGTACGGACGCCCGCTTCGAGAGCGTCCTCGTGGGCGTTCGCGCCGGGAAACGCGGGCAGAAGCGACGGATGGACGTTGAGAGTTACCGGCACCTGGTTCAGGAACTCATCGGTCAACACCCGCATGTAGCCGTCGAGACACACCAGATCGAAGTCGTACGCTTCGAGACGCTCGAGCAACCGGCGCTCGTGAGCGATCCGCGACTCGCCGTCGTCCCGTTCGACTACCTCGGTGGGAATTCCGCGCTCGGAGGCCGACTCCACCACGGGCGCCCCCTCGTGGTTCGTGACCACGACGGTGAACTCGGCACCGCCGGGCGCGAGTTCGTCGATCCGAAGCAGGTTCCGTCCCCGATTGCTCGCCAGTCCAGCGAGTTTCACCATGTGTGATCACTCCCCGTGCCTTCGGAAAACCGTTCCGGTCGTCCCCTCCCTTGTCTCGAGAAAATACGCACGTTCTCGGATACATACCTGTCATTATTGCAGCTACTACCGGAGTATATGCACGCCCGTGGCCACCGAGAGCTGGCCGCACCGACAGCCTTTTGCGCGTCCCGACGGCACGAGCGGGCATGCCCACAGACACCGAGCCGTCGACCTGGGGGACGGGTGCGCTGTCGGACCTCCCGCGATCGGATCCGCTCGCGGCCGTTTCACCGCTGGACGGACGTTATGCGGGGAGAACGACGCCGCTGTCGCCGTACGCGAGCGAGGCGGGGCTGATGCGGGCCCGAGTCCACGTCGAGGCTGCGTATCTCCTCGCGCTGGCCGATCTCGATGCGATCCCGCTTTCGCTCACCCGGGACGACCGGGCCGCGATTCGGGACGCCGTCGAAGGGTTCGACGCCGAGGACGCCCGCCTCGTAAAGCGGCTCGAAACGAAGGGGTCCCACGGGTACGAGCCGACGAATCACGACGTGAAAGCAGTCGAGTATTTCCTCAGGATCCATCTGGAGGCGGCAGACGAGATCGAGGACGCAGAACGGCTGTACCCGTGGATCCACTTCGGGCTGACCAGCGAGGACGTCAACAACCTCGCCCACCGTCTGCTCGTCCGTGACGCTCTCGAGGACGTGGTGCTCCCGGCGATACGTGACGTGCGAGAGAGGCTGGCGTCGATGGCTCGCGACCACCGCGACGTCCCGATGCTTGCACGCACGCACGGTCAGCCTGCGACGCCGACCACGTTCGGCAAGGAGATGGCAGTGTACGCCGCCAGAACCCGCGAGACCGAGGCTCGACTCGTCGCGGCCGTCGACAGTCTCGCGGGCAAGCTCGCCGGCGCGTCGGGAACCTACGCCGCCCACCACGCGGCCTACCCGGACGTCGACTGGCGGTCGTTCTCGCGGTCGTTTGTCGAATCGATCGGACTCGATCACCGTCCGCTCGCGACGCAGGTGAACCCCTGTGATGACCTCGCGGAGCTGTTCGACGCCGTCCGGGGTGTCAACAACGTTCTGCGGGACCTGGCGCTCGACGCCTGGCTGTACGTCTCCGACCGGTATCTCGGCCAGGAGGCCACCGAGGGGGAGACGGGCTCCTCGACGATGCCGCACAAGGTGAATCCGATCGACTTCGAGAACGCGGAGGGGAATCTCTCGAAGGCGAACAGCGACCTCACGTTCCTCGCCGACTACGTGACCACCTCCCGACTCCAGCGTGACCTCTCGGACTCGACGGTGAAACGGAACGTCGGTGCCGCCCTGGCGCACTGTCTGATCGCCTACTCGAAACTCGCGGACGGGCTCGAGAAAGTGACGCCCAACGAGCGGGTGATGCGCGAGGAGCTCGAGGCAACTCCCGAGGTGATCGGCGAGGCTGTCCAGACGATTCTCCGGCGGGAGGGAGATACCGAGGCGTACGAACGAGTAAAGGAGCTCACTCGGGGGCAGCGCGTCACCCTCGAGGCGTTCCGTGAGCTGTTCGCCGAACTCGACGTGGACGAGTCGGTGCGTGCGGATCTACAGGAGCTGTCGCCGGCCGGCTACACGGGTCTTGCCGACGACCTCGTCGACGAACTCGACTGAGCCACGTCGGTTGGTCGATTTCGCTTTCACCGAGTCCGCTCAACGGTGTCCGAGAAGCTCCTCGACCGTTTTCGACAGCGCCGTGGCCGCCTGCCGAACTGACGCGACACGGACGTACTCTCGATCGGCGTGAGCAACTGGCCCGTTCTCGTCTGCGAGACTTCCCGGGCCGAACACGACCGTCGGGGCGGGGGCGAAATAGGACGCCTCCGTCGCGGCGGCGAACGGGCGGACGTTGCCCCCGTCCCCGGTCGAAGCTGCAGCCTTCGAGAGCGTTTCCACCAGTTCGTGATCGGGGTCGGTAGCGAACGACTCGAGGAACGGCGACGGACGATCCGTGAGGTCGAACGAGACACCGACGTCGTCCGGTATCGCGTCACGGACAGCGGTCTCCAGCGCAGCTTCGAACTCGGCTGCGGTTTCCGGGGGGATCGGACGACGGTCGACGACGAGGTGACACGACGCCGGCACCTGGTTCGTCGACTCGCCGCCGTCGACGGTCGTCGGGACGAGCGAGGGGGAACCCAGCTGCGGATGCGACTTGGACCCCTCGTCGAACTGCCTGATCGCGCCGAGGGCGCCCTCCAGCGCAGCAACCGCGTTGACTCCGCTTTCGGGCTCCGCGGCGTGGGCTCCCACGCCGTCGAGATCGATCGTCCCCTGGAACCGCCCCTTCGCTGCGGTACAGACGTCGAGTTCGGTCGGCTCGCCGACCACGTACATGTCCCCTGCGAGCGTGTCGTCGGTGCCCGGCAGGCGGCCGGTGAGCCCGGCCGCACCGGTCGAAAGCGTCTCCTCGTCGGGGGTAACCGCGAGGGTGAGTCGACCGGTTTCGGGCCGGGCCGAGATGAACGCCGCAAGCAGCGCCGCGAGCGGGCCCTTGGCGTCGCAGGCGCCACGACCGCGGATCACGTCGCTCCGGTCGTCGCCGGTTCCGGCCCGGTCCCGTTCGAAGGGGACGTGTGGGGATACCGTGTCGAGATGCGTGTTGAAGACCAGGTGTGGGCCGGCCTCGGGTGCCCCCGACTGTTTCCGGGCGAGCGTGTTCCCGTGGTCGTCGGTGGTCACCTCGACGGAGGGATTGGTGTGGCTCCGGATGGTTTCCACGAGCAACGCGGTGACGTCCTCGACACTCTCATTGGACGGTCGTTGTACTGCGTCTTCGAGGAACGCGATCGGATCGAACTCCGGGGAGTGTTCATTCACGGATACGAAACGGGGGAAACGCTGTCGTCACTTGGCTGACCCTTCCGCGGCCGGCGGTTCTCCCGGCTCTTCGGCGACGCCCGGAAGCACCGTCCCGGTGAACTCCCGCTCGACTGGACCGGACAGGTGTGCCGGCTCGCCGTCGGGGACTCGGACTCGCAGCTCACCGCCCGAGGGACGCAGGTCAACGACGTCTCCCTCGACGATTCCGAGGTGAACCGCGACTGCGCCGATGGCGACCGCGCCGGTCCCACACGACCGGGTTTCTCCTTCGACCCCCCGCTCGTAGGTTCGCTGTTCGAATGTTGCAGCTCTGTCTTCTGTGTCCCCCGTGTCCGTGGATTCCTCGACGCGGGAGGCGACGTTCACGTTCGCCCCGTCGGGGAAGACGTCGGCGTGTCTGATCGGTGGAGCGACCGACTCGAGGTCGATTTCGTAGACGTCGTCCACGAAGGCGACGGCGTGTGGGACCCCGGTGTCGACAGCAGTAACGGTCAGCTCCCCAATCTCGCGTTCGATCACGCTCTCGTCGAACCTGGGCGTCCCCATTTCGATCTCGACGCATCCCTCGCCCGGTTCGTCGGGTTCGACCGTCGCGTACCGGGTCCCCGCCATCGTATCGATCATGAACTCCGTCTCGCCGGTGCGTTCGTGGGCCCACTGGGCGGCACATCTGGCGCCGTTGCCGCACATCGCCGCCACCGAGCCGTCCGGCTGGACGAGCGTCATGACGACCCGGGCTGGGGTAAACTCCGGGGAGAGGTCCAGAAAGAGGACGCCGTCGGCACCGACCCTGGGTTCGGAGACCACACCTTCGGGGAGGGCCGATCCGGAACCGCCGTCGAGTGCGGTCGCACCGCCGTCCGGCCTGGACGGGTGGTCGTCCCCGTTCTGTAGGCGGGAGACGCCATTCTTTCGGTCACAGACCGTCGTCGCGAACGCCCGTCGATCCGGGATCCCCCGGACGGCGGGGTGGCTCGCGTCGACGACGACGAAGTCGTTTCCTGCTCCGTGGTACTTCTCGAACGGGGCTGCGTGGGTTTGGCTCATTCGTAATCCTCCAGTGGCTCGATCGGTCGCTCGACCCGGGTGAGGTCCTCGACGGTTTCCCGCTGCCGGACCAGACAGGGGCCGGACGCGTCGGAACCGTCGACGGCGACTTCCGCCGGACGGGGGCGAGAGTTGTACTGACTCGCCATCTCGTACCCGTAGGCTCCGGCGATCCCCACGGCGAGGACGTCACCGCGCTCGGGCCGGGTGAGCGGACGATTGTCACAGAAGACATCGGCACTTTCACAAATAGGTCCCGCGACTGTGGCAGGTATCGCCTCCTGGCATCGACCTGCTGACAGGTTCGCGATCGGATGGTAGGCGTCGTACAGCGCCGGACGGAGCAGGTCGGTCATCCCGGCGTCGACGCCGACGATCGTCGTTTCGGCGGTCGGCTTGACCGTGTTGACCCGGGTCAACAGCACGCCGGCGTCCGCGACGACGTACCGGCCGGGTTCGATCGCGAGGCGCGCCCCATTGCCGTTTCGCCCCGGAACGGAACCGAGTGCGTCCCTCGTGGCCGCAGCGACCGCAGCCAGATCCAGCGGCGGTTCCTCCTCTCGGTACGGGACGCCGAACCCGCCGCCGACGTCGACGTATTCGAGTCCGGGATACTCCACCTCGTTGAGCCGGTTGGCGACTGTCCGGGCTAGCTTCCCCATTCGGTCGACGAGTTCGCGGTGGTCCGCGAGGTCGTCTCCGGCGATCCCGGACCCCGCGTGTGCATGAAGCCCGACGAGATCGAACCGTTCCGCGGCGTCGATGGCGGCCTCCGACGCGCGGGTACGCGGGACGCCGAACTTCGCGTCCCCCCCGGTCCGGACCTTCTCGTGGTGGCCGGCGCCGATTCCCGGGTTGACGCGGAGACAGATCCGGCCGTCGAAGCCTCGTTCCTCGAGTCGATCGAGGGTGTCGGTCGCGCCGACGGTGACAGTGAGGTCGGGATGGGATTCCCACGCGGAAACGACCGCATCGAGGTCGTGGGCGGGTGGATTCACCGCGGTGTAGTGGAGCCGGTCTCCGGGGAAGCCGGCAGCGAGAGCGCGCTGAAGCTCGCCTGCGGAGGCACACTCGGCGTCCAGCCCGGCGCGTCGGACTGTCTCCAGGACCGAACGTCCGGTGTGTGCCTTGACAGCGTATCTGACGTCCGCTTCCGGGAACGCTTCCCGGAGCCGATCGCAGTTTTCCGTGACGCGCCCGAGGTCGACGACGTACAATGGAGTGTCGTACTCCTCGGCTAACCCTTCGAGTGCGTTCGCGTTCCAGTCGTCGAGTCGACGGATTGGATCGTCGTGGTCCGGGATCCGGTCGTCGTGGTCCGGGATCCGGTCGTCGTTCGTTCCGGCCATCTCACTCCCGCAGCGTTCCCTCCCGCCGCGTCGCTTCCAGGGTCTCTTCCTCGACGTGAGTGGCAACGACGGCGGGTTTGTACGCGCCACCCTCCAGCAGGTCGTGGTCCGACACCGACGACTCCACGTATCGCGTGAACGCTCGACGGTTCGCTGGCAGGTGGCCGTAGACGACCTCCTCCTCTACCAGGTCGTACACCGGAATTCGAGGGGTGAGAAGCGTGTTCTCCCCGACGACGCTGTTCTTTCCGACTCTGAAGCCGGAGGTGACTCTGCAGCCGGCACCCAGCGAGACGCCGTCCTCGACGATCACCGGGGCGTCCTCGATCGGCTCCAGCACGCCGCCGATCAGCGTGTTGGCTCCCAGTTTTACGTCTTCGCCGATCTGGGCACACGAGCCGACGGTGTCACAGGAGTCGACGAGCGTCCCGTCGCCCACCGAGGCGCCGACATTGACGAACGCTGGGCTCATCACGATGCAGTCGGCGCCGAGGTGGGCCCCGCGACGAATCACCGTCCCGTCGGGCGTGTTTCTCGTCCCTCGATCGCCGAGATCGTCGGTCCGGCGAAGCGGGAGCACGTCGTAGTAGGTAACTCCGCCGTACTGTCTGGGTTCGGTCTCGCGGAGGCCGAAGTTGAGCAGAACTCCACGCTTTACCCATTCGTTTGCCTCCCAGCTTTCGACGCCGTCGCCGGTTTTGACGGCGGCGCGGATCTCACCCGCCTCGAGGGATTCGAGGAACGCCTCGAGGGTAGCCAGGTCGTCGTCGGTCGCCTCGGCGGCGGTCAGTCCGTTGTCGTATCGGTTCCACAGGTCGTCGATTGCAGATTCGAGCGTCATGTATCGTCTCCCTTCGTATCGTCTGTCGTCGGTGGCTTCTCGTTTCGTTCCGCGGTCTGCTTGCCGTTCGAATCGCTGTTCGGGTGGTCGTCTACGACGTCGGCGAACTCGTATCGCCCCGCCTCCTCCTCGGAGAGCCAGGCGGCTGCATCGAGCGCGCCCGCCGCGAAGACGCCCCGGTCGCCGGCTCGATGAGTGAGTTCGAGTGCCTCCCGGTTGCCCGCAAGAAGCAGTTCGTGCTCTCCAGTTACGTCTCCAGCTCGGCGGGCGTGGACGCCGATCTCGCCGGCTGTTCTGGGCTGGTCGCCCTCCCGGCCGTGTACCCGACCGGGCGCGTCCTCTCCGTCACCGACGATCGCCTCGACGTCCTCGAGGATCGTCTTGGCGGTGCCCGACGGCGCGTCCCGCTTGCCGTTGTGGTGTGTTTCGGTGAGTTCGACGTCGTAACCGGGGAGCGCACGGACCGCCTCCTCGACCGCCCGACGGAGCGCCAGGATCCCGCGGGAGAAGTTCGACGCCACGAGGACGGGAACCGATTCGCTCGCCCGGTCGAGTCGCTCGCGGTCGGTCTCGTCGAAGCCGGTCGTCCCTGTGACGATCGGGACGTCCGCCGCGACGCACGCCTCGGCGTACTCGACGGTCGCCGCCGGCGCGGTAAAATCGACGAGGACGTCCGGCTCGGTGTCCGCGAGCGCTTCCGCGAGATCCTCGCGTCCCCCGACGGTCCGAACGGGGTGGTCCCTGACGTCGTCGACAGCGGACCTGTTTACCGCGAGCGCGACCTCGACCCCGTTCCGGTCGCTCGCGAGTTCGATCACCTCCCGCCCCATTCGGCCGCCGGCACCGGTGACCGCGATGCAAACGGGGGTAGTGCCACCGTCGGTTTCGACCGGCGTGTCGTCCCGCGTCACGGGTTCGGCACCTCCGGCGGTTCCGTCGCGTCCAGCTGTGCGAGTACCTCCCTGACGTAATCTCGATTCTCCGGAGTGAGTCGCGTCAGCGGCGATCGGATGTAGTGGCTGGTGTGGCCTCGAATGTGCATGGCTTCCTTCACCGGGATCGGGTTGGTTTCGACGAACAGCGCCCGCATCAGCGGGCCGAGCTCGTGGTGGAGCCGCCGGGCGCGGTCGTAGTCGCCTGCAAGCGCCGCGCCGACCATCGCACAGGTTCGTTCGGGTTCGACGTTGGCGACGACGCTTATCGTTCCGGTTCCACCGACCGAGAGGATCGGGAGCGTCATGCCGTCGTCGCCCGAGAGCACATCGAACGACTCCTCTCGGGTCCGTTCGACGATCTCGGAAATCTGGTTGAGGTCGCCCGAAGCGGCCTTGTAGCCGGCGATGTTGGGGTGTGAGGCGAGTTCGACGGTCGTATCGATGGGGATGTTCTGTCCCGTTCGGGAGGGGACGTTGTAGACGATCTGTGGCAGATCGACCGCATCGGCGATCGCGGTGTAGTGTTCGTAAAAGCCCTGCGCCTCCGGCTTGTTGTAGTACGGCGAGATCAAAAGCAGGCCGTCGGCCCCCGACTCTTCGGCGCGCCGGGAGAGATCGATCGCCTCGTGGGTGGAGTTCGAGCCGGTGCCGGCGATGACCGGGACGTCCTCGACGGCTGCGACGACGGTTTCGACGACTTCCGCGTGTTCGTCGTGGGTGAGCGTCGCCGATTCACCGGTCGATCCGACCGGGACCAGCCCGTCGACGCCGGCGGCCTCCAGTCGGCGGGCGTCGGCTGCGAGCGTTTCGTGGTCGACCTCGTTGTCGTCGGTAAACGGCGTCACCATTGCGGGGTAGACGCCTTCGAAGTGTGTTTCTGTCATTGTGATCTCGGGTTCGTAGTGGGTAATCCGCCTTCGTGGTTCGCTGGTAGTTCGCTACTGGTTGTCCGGACGCTGATACTCGCTTCGAGTCGAACGCCGCCCGAGACGGGATCGCCACTCCCGCAACGAGCGTTACCGCACCCGTTTTTTGGGGAAGAAGGGACGCGAAGCTGCCGAGCGGAGCGTGCCGTCGACAGGTGCGGTAGATGTCACGGACGGAGGAACGGTGGTGAGACTCTTATATATTGCGTCTTCGGCGTGTTTCGCGCCGGCGGCGAACGACATCCCTAACATCCGGCCGGCCGAGTTTCCTCCCATGACCGACATTCATCCGGACCAGCGGATCGCCGTCCTCGCCGACTCTCAGAACCTGTATCACACCGCACAGAGTCGCTATTCTCGAAACATCGACTACACGCAACTGCTGTCCCGTGCCGTTCAGGACCGGCAACTCGTGCGTGCGATCGCGTACGTTATCCGTGCGGACTCGCCCGAAGAGGAGACGTTCTTCGAGGCGCTCGAGGACATCGGATTCGAGACGAAGATCAAGGACATCAAGACGTTCGCCGACGGTTCGAAGAAGGCCGACTGGGACGTGGGGATGAGCCTCGACGCTGTGACGCTTGCGAACCACGTCGACGTCGTCGTTCTGTGTACCGGCGACGGGGATTTCTCCCGGCTCTGTTCGCATCTCCGTCACATGGGGGTCCGGGTGGAAGTGATGGGGTTCGGCTCCTCGACGGCCGAGGAACTCGTCGATGCGGCGGACAGCTTCCTCGACCTCTCGGACCGGGAGGAGGTGTTCCTGTTGTGACGGCGGACTCCCCCGACGACTCACCGACCGAAGAGCCACCCGATGCGAGCGCGCCGGATCTGGCGTCGCTGCGCACGGTCGCCGACTACCAGTTCGGCGCAGGCGCAGGCAAGGCCCTATTCCCGCCGGAAGAGGAGCTGACGGTTCGTCGGTCGACCGGCGGCCGTCCACGTCAGATCGTCGCCGAGGAGGGTCGGCTCGTTTCCTACGGTGTCGACGGACGGTTCACCCTCGGAATCGCTGGCGGGCGACGGCTGTACGAAGCACTCGAAGGGAGCTACACAGTCGTTGTCGGCGACGAGTCGGAGCCGTTCGTCCGCGATGGCAAAAACGTGTTCGCGAAGTTCGTCGCCGAGGTCGACGATGACGTCAGATCTCGCGACGAGGTGGTCGTGATCCACGAGGCGGGCCACGTGCTGGCTGTCGGACGTGCCGAGCTGTCGGCTGACGGCATGCGAACGTTCGAAACCGGAATGGCCGTGAAAGTACGCGAGGGTGCCGGAGATCCCGACGCGGAGTGATCAGTCGGATTGCGGGGGCTTGATGCCGGCGTTTTTGCTGGCGTAGTCGCGCCCGAGGAAGTAGTTGAGCCACGAGGAGGTGTTCTCCAGCTCCCAGTCGGGCGGGGGGATGTACAGTTCGCGCAGCTTTTCGCGGGCCTTTTCGGGGCCGCCGTCGGCTTTCAGCTCCCGGTAGGCGTTCACGTAGATGCACTTCTGTTCGCCGGGGTGGACCTCACACCAGCCGTCGTAGCTGCCGCCACAGGGGCCGTTTCGCTGGCTCTTCGGACACTGGGACATCGGACACTGATACGCCAGATCCAGGAGCGCGCAGTTGCCACACTCTTCGCAGTCGTTGGAGGCGGTTTTGACCATCCGTTCGGTCATCTGGTAGGGACCCTCCAGACGGCTGCCGTCGACCTTCTCCGCGCTCCAGCGCATGGGACCGAAGAGGGCGCCGTCGGGTTCGAACAGCTGGTCGTGCATCACCTTGAATGCCCGGTAGTTGAGCGACCGCTTGGGCGTTTCCGGTAACGCGTTTCGATCCCAGGTGTTGAGACCGGTTTCGGGGTCGCGTTCGTAGTAGTAGAAGCCGTCCTCCATGGGGTAGTCGAACTCTTCGACGAGATCGCGCCACTCCGGTACCAGCTCTTCGCCGCGCTCGACGATGTACTCCACGCCGTCGTGGTCGATCTCGTGGCCGGCGATGTGGACGCCGTCGTAACCCATCCCCTTCATAAAGGCGTACATCTTGGCGGCACGATCGCGGCGAGCCTGCTTGCCGTCATCGTCGTGTTCTTCGGCTTCCTCTTCGATGTCCTCGAGCAGCTCGTCGGTGACGATGACGCCGGGTACCCGATTGGCGTTCATCGCCTTCGCCGAGCCGGGATCCAGCACGTAGATGTTGCCGATCACGGGGACGTCGAGGTCGTGATCTTCTACGTACTGGAGGAGTTCGTGGAACTTGCGGGCGTCGTACCCCACCTGCGGGATCACGAACTGGGCGCCCTGTTCGACTTTCTTTTCGAGCTTCCAGTACTGGGGGACGAGTTCGGATTCGAGCTTTTTGAACGGGGAGACGGCGACGCCGGCGAAGAAGTCGGTGGGTTCGAGGCTCTTCTCGCGGCCGAACTTGTCGGTGTACTCGAGCCCCTCGTTGAGGTCCGAAATCAGGTCCATGATCTGGACGGGGTCCAGATCGTAGACGGGTTTGGACTGGCCCTGATAGCCGTCGTTTTGGTAGTCGCCAGTCATTACAAGCAGGTTGTGGATCCCCTCCCGGTCCATCGCGTACAGGAGGCTTTCGAGCTGATTTCGGTTCTTGTCTTTCGCGGTGAAGTGCACGAGGGGATCGACGTCGAGATCCTCGAGTTTCATCCCGAGATACTCCGCGGAGATAGCGGGGTTTCCACCCGCGTTTTCCGTCACCGAGATCCCGTGGACGACGTCGCCTTCGGCGGCGACCTCGGCGGCCTCGAAGACCGCATCCTGTTGTTGCTCGCGTGCCCCGCGACCGGGCACGTGTTCCCACGTCACTCCGAACTCGTCTTCGTCGAGAATGGACTCCTTCAGCGTGTTTTTCGTCATTGTTGTACTGTAGGTTCGATTTCGATCCGGAACGTCGTCTCTTATAAATTAAGAGAGCCCGGGTTTCAGCGTTTCGACGCATCCTACGGTTCGGGAAACCGGCGGGATCGTGTCACAGCCCTCCACAGTCTTGCAGATTCACACACCGGTCTCGAGGATTCACGTACCGATCTCGACGAGAGTGATGTAATGCCCGTCCCGGTCGCGGATCCGAACGCCGTCCTCGATACGTTCCCACTTTGTCACCCGGTCGGAAACCGCGTCGGCGACCGCGTCCGGATCGGCGGCTTCGAGTCCGAGGTCGACGTGGACGCCTCCCCGGGCGTCGGCGAGCCCGAGGTGCGGTTCCCACAGCTCGAGATCGACGGCGCCGGTCGAGAGCCGCGTCCGGCGACGGTTCGATCCCCTATCCACGACCTCGAACCCCAGATCGACGTAAAACGCCTCCGCGTCCGGGAGGTCCTCGACCTCCAGTACCACCTCGAAGAATCGGGTCAGTTGGAGGTCCCCGGATCCGCTCGGTGGGTCCGCCCCAGCGATTTCGACGCAGTTCCCTGCCGGATCGTCCGCGTACAGCGACCGCATCGAACCGAAGTCGACTTCCTGGAGTTCGAGGTCGTCGTCGAGACGCTCGTACCAGTGGTCGTAGACGTCGCTCGGACAGGCGAAGGCGTAGTGGGTGTGAAGCCCCCCGCGGGGGACGCCCTCCGGCCGTCGCAGCCTGAGTTCACTTCCGGTTCCGCTCCCGGATCTATCGGTGCTACCTCGGGCCCTCTCGACATCGCCGTCCGGCCCGATCGGAAACGCCACCTCGCGGTCCGATCGGACGATCGGTTCGAGATTTAGTCGCTCTCGATAGAACTCCACGACCGGATCGAGATACGTCACTTCCAGTGCGAGCCACCTGCACCCACCCAGCATCGTCGGCTACCGCTTGCAGGTGTTGACACCAAGCACCTGATATGCGCCACAGGTGCCCGCCGTCCCGGTCGCGAGCAGGACGATCGCAACGAGACCCAACACCAGCGCCAGGCCACCGCTCGCCGCGATGACGCCACCGAGAATCCCAAGCGACGCGAGGCCGGAGACGGCGCCGAGCGCGATCCTGACGAGCCGGTCCGTTTCGCCGACGTTTCGTTCCATACGCGTTGGTGGTGGTCGTGGAGTAAAACGCTTGTGCGCACTGATCCCGTGTCCGTCGCGACCACCACTCTCGTCGAGAACGTCGTATCGAACCCGTCACTCGTCGGGATCGTAATGTTCCCCGGCGGCGCCCGGCATCCGGGTTCGCCCGACGAACGTGAGCACGACGAGCACGGCAACGTACGGGATGATCCCGACGAGCGTCGAGGAGACTTCGATGCCGGCGATCCGCTGCAGTTCGAGCTGTAGCGCGTCGAGTCCGGCGAAGAAAAACGACGCCACGGCGGCGCCGATCGGGTTGTAGTTGCCGATCAGGTACGTCGTAATGCCGATCCAGCCGCGACCGTCGATCATCGTTTCGCCGCCGCCGACGAACTGGCCGGTGTTGAGCGCGAGCCCGGCGCCGCCGATGCCACAGTAGATTCCGGACAGCAGGACGCCAGCGTACCGGATCTTCCTCACGTCGACGCCGACTGTGTCGAGGGTTTTGGGGTCCTCGCCGCTGGCCTGGAGGTGTTTGCCGAACGACGTTCGGTTCAGCAGGTACCACGAGAACGGAACGGCAAGAAACAGCAGGTAGACGGGCGGGCTCACGTCGAACAGTGCTGGACCGACGTACGGCAGTTCCGACAGGACCGGAAGCGGGATTCTATCGAGTGTGCCGACGCTCGGGCTGTTGACCGTCTCCCAGATGATGATGCTGCCGAACGGGGCGATCCCGAGCGCGATCAACCAGACCGCCAGCCCGGCGATGATCTGATCGGCCTTGAACTCGATGCACACCGCCGCAAAGAGGAACGCGACGGTTGCGCTCGCCACAACGGCCGCGAAGAAGGCGATCCACATGCCCTCCGCGCCCCTGCCGCCGAGCGCCCACATTACTGCGATGGCCGTGAAGGCGGCGATGATCAACAGCCCCTCGAGCCCGATGTTGATGACGCCGGACTTCTCCGCGAAGATCCCGCCCATCCCGGCGAACGCGATCGGGACCGTCAACCGGAGCGCGCTGCGAACGTAGGAGGCGTCGACGACCCCCACCACGTCGGCGCCGATTTCCCGGAGCCCTGGCACCATTGCGACGACGAACAGCAGTGCGATAATTCCACCTGCGAGGAGTCCCGACCGTCGGGAGAGTCGGGGACTATCCATCCGTTTCACCTCCGTCGGTCACTGCGGCGTCCGAACCGTCCGTCCCGTAGCCGGCACGCTTGCCGAGCATCCGGAAGAACTCCGGCATCGCGACGAACAGGATGATGAGCCCGCGGAGCACCTCGATCAGTTCGTTCGGCACGCCGAGGGCGAAGTCGATCTGTAGCGCACCGGCTTTCAACGCGCCGAACAGCACGGCCGCCGGGATCACCCCGATGGGATTGTTCCCGGCCAGAATCGAGACGGCGATCCCGTCGAATCCCAGGGGCGGCATCTCCGTCTGGAACCGGTACAGGATCATCAACACGTACATCGACCCGGCGATTCCGCCGAGTGCACCCGACAGCGTCATGCTCGTGACGATGTTGCGTTCGGCGTTCACCCCGCCGTATTCTGACGCCTCGGGTGCGAGCCCGCTCGTCCGCAGTTCGTAGCCGATTACTGTGCGCTTGTACAGCAAATACACGCCGATGGCGACGACAAGTCCCGAGATCAGGGCGATCAGCGAAAAACGCGTCCCGCCGATGGTCGGTGACAACCGGACGAACTCCGGGACAGACACGGTCTGTACCGCGTCGACCGTGGGATCGCCGACGTGGTTTCGTACGAGATAGAAGGTGATTCCGAACGCCACGAAGTTGAGCATGATCGTCGTGATCACCTCGTGGGCGTCGGCGTACGCCTTCATTGCTCCCGGAATAGCGCCGTAAAAGCCGCCGACGGCTGCGCCGACGACGACCGAAAGTGGCACCAGAAGAAGCGCCCCGAGCAGGTTATTGGGGACATACGGCGCCAGCCAGATCACCGTAAGCGCGCTCGCCAGCGCCCCGACGACCATCTGTCCCTGCGTCCCGATGTTAAAAAGGCCGGCGCGGAACGCCACCGCCACCGACAGGCCGGTGAAAAGCAAAAGCGTCGTCTCCTGGAGCGTGAGGCCGATGTTCACGGGAGTCCCGAACGCACCGTACACAAGCATCGCGTACACCTCGATCGGGTTGTAGCAGAACTCCACGCCCGCGATCCCGAACGCCGGGACTCGACACGTCGCGACCGCGCCGGAGACGAACACCAGCATTCCCCCGACGAGACTCGCGAACACCAGCGCGGCCAGGCTGATTGCGATCCGTTCGGTCCCCGAGGCGTCGACGAGCCGATCCAGCAACTCTTCGATCGACTCGCTATTCATCGTCCCCCTCCGGATACTCGCCTGCCATCAACAGTCCAATCTCTTCTTCGGTCACGTCGTCCGGATCGACGACGTCCATGAACCGACCGTCGTACATGATCGCCATCCGGTCGGAGAGGCGCTGTACCTCCTCGAGTTTCGAGGAGACGAGCAGCAGTCCGACCCCCTCCGTTTTGAGATCCAGCAGCCGGTTGTGGACGAACTCGATGCTACCGATGTCTACGCCCCGGGTCGGCTGTGAAGCGACGACGAGTGAAGGGTCCCGTTCGAGTTCGCGACCGACGACGAACTTCTGCTGATTCCCGCCCGAAAGCGAGCGGGCTGATGCGGTTGGGTCGGGCGGTCTGACGTCGTACTCGTCGATAACTGTGTCAGTGTACTCGCCTGTGTAGTCCCAGTCGACGAATCCGCCGTCGGCGAACTCTGGGAGCCGCTGAGTCCCCAACAGCGCGTTCCGGCGGAGATCGTAGTTCAATACGAGACTCCGGCGCTGTCGATCTTCCGCGATGTACGACATTCCGGCGGCGATTCGTTGGCGTCGGGAGTCGTGGGTTACGTCCTCGTCGTCCAGGATAATCCGGCCCGATTCGGCGGCCCGCAATCCGGTGATCGCCTCGACGAGTTCAGACTGCCCGTTGCCGTCCACGCCAGCGATTCCGAATATCTCCCCATTGGCGACCGAAAACGACACGCCGTCGACCGCCCGCACGTCGCGGTCGTCGTCGACTTCGAGATTCTCGACAGCGAGTGTCGTCTCTCCCCGGTCGGCCGGCGTGCTGGTCACCTCGAGCAGCACCTCGCGTCCGACCATCATCGTCGCGAGTTCTTCCCGTGTGGTCTCGTCGGTGTCGACAGTGTCGACGAGTTTCCCGTCTCTGAGTACGCTGATCTGGTCGGCGGCGCGGAGTGCCTCGCCGAGTTTGTGCGTGATGAAGATGATCGTCTTGCCGTCCGCCACGAGCTCGTCGAAGATGTCGAACAGCGACTCGACTTCCTGGGGCGTCAACACCGCGGTCGGTTCATCCAGGATGAGCACGTCTGCCCCCCGATAGAGGGCTTTCAGTATCTCCAAGCGCTGCTGTTCGCCGACGCTGATCTCGTGGACGCGTTCGGTCGGATCGATGTCGAATCCGTACCGTTCTGCCAGCGTACGGGTCTCCTCGATCGCTCGCTCTTCGTCGGTCAGGAGCCCGAAGAATTTCGTCGGCTCCTCTCCCAACACCATGTTCTCCGCGACTGTCATGGGCGGAATCAGCATGAAGTGCTGGTGGATCATCCCGATTCCCGTGTCGATAGCGTCACGGGGACTCCCGAACGTCCGCTCTGTGTCGTCGACGACGAGTCTCCCTTCCGTGGGCCGGTAGAGGCCGTACAGGACGTTCATGAGCGTCGTTTTGCCGGCACCGTTCTCGCCGACCAGTGCGTGCACAGAGCCACGTTCGACGGCAAAGTCGACGTCGTCGTTCGCCACGACGCCCGGGAACCGTTTCGTGATCCCTTCCATTCTGACGGCGTAGTCGACGCTATCGGCCTCCTCGGCGCCGTCCGGCCCTTCGTACTGTCTCATTCTGACGGACTACACGTCATCGAGGTTGTCGGGAACCGTGATGTCGCCGTCGACGATGGCCTCCCGCGTCAGTTCGAGTTCGTCGGTAATCGCTGCGGGGAGTTCGCCTTCGAAGTCCTGGCCGATCACTGCGGCGACACCATCCTCGGCGATACCCAGATCGTTCAGTTCTCCGCCGCGGAAGTCGTCGTTGAGAGTGTTCTCGATCGACTCGTACACTGCAACGTTCACCCGTTTGAGCATCGAGGCAACGATCACGTCGGAAAACTCGGGCGCCGTACGCGACTGGTCGTCGTCGACGCCGATCGCGTACCGCCCTTCCGACTGGGCTGCCTCGAAGACGCCCGATCCGGTGCCGCCGGCCGCGTGATACACGACGTCTGCACCGTCGTCGTACATCGACGAGGCGATCTCCTGCCCGGTGGACGGATCGTTCCAGTCGCCTGCGTACGCCGACGTGAATTCGATGTCTTCGTCGACGTACTCGACGCCGGCCTTGTATCCTGCTTCGAACCGTTCGATCAACGGCACTTCCTGACCGCCGACGAACCCGACCATCTGCTCGTCGGTGTTCGTCGATCCCCCGCCGTGGTCGTACTCCATCCCGGTCAGCATTCCGGCGAGAACGCCCACCTGGAAGGAACCCTCCTGCTCCCTGAAGATGTAGTTCGCCACGTTGTCGACGAACCCGTCGTCTGCCTCGACGACGCCGTCGACGATCATGAAGTTCTGCTCCGGGAACTCCCGGGCGTTGTCGAGCAGGTCTGTTTCCTGGACGAAGCCGATACAACTGATGAGGTCGAAGTCGGGGTCTTCGCTGTTCGCGAATCGACGCTGGAGTTCCCCTACCTCGTCTGGACCGTCGGGTTCGGCGTTCTGGTAGTCGAGTTCGAAGTCCTCTTCGGCCTCCTGAACACCGGTGTGTGCCATGTCATTGAACGACTGATCGCCGAGCCCGCCAGTCGCGTACACCATCCCGACGTTGAAGTCTGCGCCGCCGCCGCCGCCCATACAGCCCGCGATCGCTGCTGCTGTTCCCGCGCTTACCGTCGTCAGAAATTGCCGTCGATCCATATCACCCGTTGCCGCACACGGGGTATTTATTGTTACGGATCTGTGGAGTGAATTCCTCACGCTTTACAGGAGGATATCGGCAGGTACTGCTTGAGAACTGCTCGTAATTCTTCTCTAGCCGGTGGCCGTCATCTGATTGAATATCCCTGGCGTGCCAGGTATTCGCCTACCGCTTTGATCTCGACGGGACTACCGATTATCCGGCACTGGTCCGAGTCCTGAAACACCGTGACCGTAAACTGTTGTTCGATGCTTTCTTCTATCCCGTCCAGTGCAGCACACGGTAAGACGATCTGCGTGCTGTCGCGGAGGCGGGAGGGATCCGGCATCGACTGTATCGGGTGGTTCGACGCTCTACGTATAATCGTGTCGAAATACTATGGTATCAAATTCCATCTGGATTCACGCCCTGGAAGGGAGTTGATTGCAGTCGACGCTCAAACGCAGCGCTTATTCGGTCACGCGGGGCAGGATACGTGTGATGAGCGTATTCGACCGGATCGCGCGAACGATCGGCCGGGCGACGACGGCGGGGTGTCTCGCCGGTCGAACGCTGTTGCCGTTCGACACGAACCCGGTTCCGGGGGGCTGGGAGCACGTCACCAAGGTCGATCCGGAGGACGCAAAGAAGCTCCCGATCGCGTATCCGCGGTATCTCGAACACACGGACGGCATCTCCGTCGGCGGGTCGGCGGACGTAACGGAAACGAACACCGTCGAGACGTTCAGGCTGCTCTCGTCGGTGTCGACGCCGGCGTTTCACGAGCCGAGCGCGGCGAGTCACGTCACCGAGGAGACGCTGTCTGCGTCGTCGTTCCTGGCGGTGCCGCAGGTCCTCAACGGTGACGACGAGGCGTTCGTCGGCACCCTCGGAACCGGAACGCGGTTCATCCGGGAGGAACTGGCACCTGCAGCCGTCGAGAAGCTGTTGCCGTCACGGGTCGTGAACCGATACGGCGACCGTCTCGCGGAGTTTCTCACGAACTGGATGCTCTACTCCGCGGTCTTCGAAGCGTACGTCATCCAAAACCCCGACAGCGCGGCCGCCCGGGAGGCGGGGGTCGGCGAGTCAGATCTTCTCTCCCCCGAACAGGCCAGAGACCGGGCGATGGCAGCGGAACGGTATCTCGGCAGTGAAGTACTCTACCTCGAATACTCCGGTACATATGGTGGCTCTGAAGCGGTCGACATTCTCGAGATGACTGCCCCCGCTCTCGACTGGACCCGGCTGTGGTACGGCGGCGGGATCGACTCCCGCGATAAGGCGACCGAGATCCTCTCGGCAGGCGCCGATACGGTGATCGTCGGGGACGTCTTCCACCGGATCGCCGCCGAGGAAGCCGATCTCGCTTCCTCGTTCGTCGCCGATTCGGAGATCGGGACGTCGGCTCACCCCGACAGGATCGAAGCGTGGCTCGAGGGCACCGCCGACGTCGCCGACACTGCTGCGGTCGAATACCTCTCGACGATCCCGTCGGTCGAGGATCCGGCCGGGGCCGCACGCGACTGTCTGGTTGCAGGAGTTACAGCCCACTGCGTCCTCGCGAGGGCCGAAACGGACGTTCGAGAGGCGATCCGCGAGGGGCGGCTCACGGATCCGGCGGAGATGTCGGCGGTGTTCCGGGACGACTACCACAGTCGGCTCGAAGCCAGGCTCGGGCCACCCGGAGGCAACTCGTCGACGTCGACTCTCGCTGCAAATCTCCTTGATTCAGTCTGCCTTCGGACGTTTCGGGAGTCAACCAGATCGCCTCAGTCGGACGACGAGCCGTCGGTGTCGTTCCCGGCCCATCACCTCCCGATCGAAGAACTTCCACGGTAGCGTGGTGAGAGCCGGACAAAAACACGGAGACGAGGAACTATTTTATCGGTCGCTGTCCTCGAACCTCTATGGCAAGAGGCGACACTCTCCTCAACGCGATCATCGGCGCGGTCGTTACGGTTGTCCTTTCGTTTACCGGCATCTCCCCGGTCCTCGGCGGCGGCGTGGCGGGCTATCTACAGGGGGAAAACCGCAAACGTGGAGCAAAGGTCGGCGCCCTCTCGGGGCTCTTCGCGTTCGTTCCGTTCCTGCTTTTCGGGCTCGTTATTTTCGGCTTCTTTGTGGTCGCCCCCGTGACTGGTGGCGGTCCAGGGATTCCAGCCGGCATTGAACTGCTGGTGGTTCTGTTCCTGTTTTTTCCGATCCTTCTGGTCTGGAACGCGGGGCTCGGGGCACTCGGTGGATATCTGGGGGCGTATCTCCGCGAGGAACGTGACTCCTGAGGAGTCGACGTCAGGGACAGCCGGACCCACCAGCCGCCGGACACATTCGTGACATAGCTTTATCACGTTTAGCGTCGTAGCTCACACATTGTAGTATGACAACGATAAGCAAAGAGAAGCTGACGGGCTTGTACGAGGACATGGTGACGGCCAGGTATTACGAAGAACGGCTTCAAGAGGAGTACCTCGTGGGCAAGCAGCCGGCCTTCGACATCAGCGCCGGACCGATCCCGGGCGAGCTTCACCTCGCAGCGGGCCACGAGGCGTCCGGAATCGGCGTGTGCCATCACCTCCGGGACGACGACGCGGTGACGGCACCACATCGACCCCACCACATCGCCATCGCGAAGGGGGTCGACCTCGACCGAATGACGGCGGAGATTTTCGGCCGGGAAACCGGCTGTTCCTCCGGGAAAGGAGGACACATGCACCTGTTCGATCCGGACGTGAAGTTCGCCTGCAGTGGGATCATCGCCCAGGGTTGTCCGCCCGCGGTCGGGGCAGGGATGGCCGCCAAAAAGCGCGGGAAAGACAGCGTCGCCGTAGCGTTCCTGGGTGAGGGGGCGATCAGCCAGGGGGCGTTCCTCGAGTCGCTGAACCTCGCGAGCGTCCACGACCTGCCGGTGGTGTTCGTGATCGAGGACAACGACTGGGCGATCAGCATGCCGAAGGAACGAGTCACGACACCCCTCGACGGTTCCAGGCGCGCGGACGGATTCGACATGCCCGGAATCCGCGTTGACGAGGACGACGTGATCGCCGTCTACGGGGCCGCAGACGAGGCGATCGGGCGCGCCCGCGACGGCAACGGCCCGACGCTGCTCGAACTCCAGGTCCACCGTCGAATGGGGCACTTCATGGGTGATCCGGAGACGTATCGGCCCGAGGAGGACCAGGAACTGGCAGCGAAACGCGATTCGATCGAACGCTTGAAAGAAGAGCTGCGGGCACACGGCGTGGAGGAGGAAACCATGGAATCGATCAAAACGGCGGCTCACGAGCGCGTCGACGAGGCGATCGAATGGGCCAAAGAGCAGCCGGAACCGGATCCCGAAGCGGCTTACGAGGACGCGTTCGTCAATCCGCCGTCGGGAGTAACAGACACCGAACCGGAGTTCGATCTGGCAGGAGGTGACGACTAATGACGGCAGAGGCTCCCCCTGAGTCGGTCGACCGCGAACTGACGATGAGCCGCGCGATGGTCGAGGCCATCGCCGACGAAATGCGCGACAACGAGGAGGTGTTTTACATGGGGGAAGACGTCGCCGACTACGGCGGCATCTTCGACTCCACGCAGGGGCTGCTCGACGAGTTCGGCCACGACCGCGTCATGGACGTCCCAATCAGTGAAACCGCCTACCTCGGGGCGGCTGTCGGCGCTGCACAGGAAGGGATGCGGCCCATCGCGGAGCTGATGTTCGTCGACTTCTTCGGCGTCGCGATGGATCAGATCTACAACCAGATGGCGAAGAACACCTACATGAGCGGTGGCGCCGTCAACGTGCCCATGGTGCTCACCGCGGCCGTGGGTGGGACGTACAACGACGCCGCCCAGCACTCACAGACGCTGTACGGGACGTTCGCTCATCTCCCGGGAATGAAAGTCGTCGTCCCGTCGACGGCGTTCGACGCCAAGGGGTTGATGCACAACGCGATCCGGGACGACGATCCGGTCGTGTACATGTTCCACAAGCGGCTGATGGGAATTGGCTGGATGCCCGCACCGGATGGACCGAAGACGCCGGTGCCCGAGACAGACTACACGATCCCGTTCGGGAGCGCAGACGTGAAACGCGAGGGTGGCGACGTGACCGTGGTCACGCTCGGACTCCACGTCCATCGGGCGCTCGAGGCTGCCGAATCGCTGACTGAGGAGGGGATCGACGTCGAAGTCGTCGATCTCCGATCGCTCGTTCCGCTGGACACCGACACCGTCCTCGAATCGGTCCGGAAGACCGGTCGGCTGGTGGTCGTCGACGAGGACTACCGTTCGTTCGGTGTGACCGGAGAGATAATTGCCTCGGTCGTCGAGGGCGGTCTCGCGGACCTCGAGGCGGTCGAACGGCTCGCCCACCCGGACGTCCCGATCCCGTACGCCCGGCCGCTGGAGAACGAAACGATCCCGGATACCGGTGACATCGCAGACGCCGTCCGGGCTGTCCACGAATGAGTGGGGAGCGAGTCGCCGTCCTCGTCGACGATCACTGGCCTGCGGACGTCGAGTCCGAGGAAGGGGTCGTCGTCAACTGGTTCCTCAGGGAGGGGGCGACTGTCGAGGCCGGTGATCCGCTGTGTGAACTGCAGGTCGAAAAAGTGAGCTTCGACGTTTCCGCACCGGTCTCGGGGAAACTCGAGGAAATTCACCTCCTGGAAGACGAGGAGTTCACCCGCGGGGCGACGCTGGCGGTACTTGCGCCGGCGTGACGCCTGGAACCGACCTTATTCCTCACCGAGCGGTTTCCAGGTTCGGGGTGATCGGTTCAAGCGCTTGCAGCCGTCCCCAGTGACGACGACGAGATCCTCGATGCGAATCCCGAACGCCCCCTCGATGTAGACGCCGGGTTCGACGCTGAACACCATTCCCTCCTCGAGCTTCCGGTCGTTTTCTCCGGTGATGTAGGGGGGTTCGTGGACGTCGAGTCCGACCCCGTGGCCAGTCCGGTGGATGAACTGGTCGCCGTAGCCTCGCTTTTCGATGACCTCGCGTGCGGCCCGATCGACCTCGCTGGCCTCGACGCCAGGTTCGATCGCCTGGATCCCCGCCTTCTGTGCAGCCAGAACGGCGTCAAACGCCGATTCGAACTCCGTCGGCGGATTCCCGCCGAACACGACCGTCCTGGTCTGGTCGCTCGGATACCCGCCGAACCGGGTCCCAAAGTCGAGCACTACCGGATCGCCGGGTTCGATCGCCCGGGCGCCGTGGCGGTGGTGGGGACGGGCACCGTTCGGACCGGACCCGACGACGACGTCGAAGGAGATCCCGTCGCCGCCTGCGTCCTCGAGTCGACGTTCGATCTCGACGGCGAGTTCGCGTTCGGTCATGCCGATCGCGTCCGAACCGAGCGTGCGGATCAATTCGCTCACCGAATCAGCGATCGACGCCGCCCGTTCGAGGCGATCCAGTTCGCTGTCGTCTTTGCGGATGCGCAGGTCGGTCAGCAGTTCGCTCGCCAGACCGAAGGTGGCCTCCGGGAACACCTCCCGGAGGTCCTGGGTGAACATTGCCCACATGCGGTCGTCGACCAGGAGCCGTCCAGCGGCGAGTTCCAACTCCTCGCCGATGGATGCAAGCAATGCGATCGGATCCTCGTCGTCCCCCCAGGTTCGGACGTCGGCGATCGGCGACTCCTCCCGGATCTGTTCGTCGTACATCTCCGGCGCCAGAAACAGCGCGTCGTCGGGGGTGACGATCAAAAAGAGGTGCCGCTCCATCGGCTCGTCCTCGAACCCCGAGAGGTAGTACATGTTGGAACTGGGGAAACAGACGAGCGCGTCGGCGACTCCGGATCGAAGCCCGCTCCTGGCCCGTGACAGCCGTGTCGTTATTGCGTCGTGATCGGTCATTGTTTTGGCCCTTTTGAACCCGTTCGGAAACTGTGGCCGTATGCGTTCCGCTTCTTGCTATTCGGCCGACCCGTACCGATATTGTGTGTTCGGCCGTCTCCGTTCCGCGGAATCGTCCGTCAGCGCGTGGCTACCCGATCGGACGGTGAACTACTCTCACGGAGTTGCGATACGAGACGTCGATCCCGGGAAAGTCATCGGAAAGTCGCGATAGATCTTTCCCCTCCGGGGATGTGACTGGGGACGTGACTACAGAAACCCCTGACGTGACGACAGCGACCTCGATGGACGATGTCGGTTTCGACTGGCTTACGCTGGAAGAGGACGAGGAAGTGCTGTGGTCGAGCCGTCCACACCGAAGTAGCCTCGTCCCGGCGTTGATCGTCGGCATTCCGCTCTCCATTCTCCTCATCGGGCTCGTGATCATCCTCGGGGCGTATCTCACCTATACGAACACGAACTACGTCGTCACGACCTCCGGCCTGTATAAAAAGACCGGCATCCTCTCGCGGGACGTCCAGAAAATCGGCTTCGACAAGGTACAGAACATCTCCTACAGCCAGAGCGCCATCGGTTCCTACTTCGGTTACGGCAACGTCGAGGTGAGCACCGCCGGCAGTTCCGGCGTCGAGATGCAGTTCCGGAGCGTGCCGGCACCCGCAGACGTCCAGGAGCTCATCGACAGCCGGATCGAGCGTAGAGACGGACGTGGTGGAGACGACAAGGAGGACGTACTCGCGGAGATTCTGACGGAACTGCGCACGATTCGGCGCATCGTCGAGGAGGGTCAGGACGACAACGGTAACGACGAGATTGGAACGGACGGAAACGATACCGACGCCAATCGAACGGACAGCAACGGTGACAGTAACACCGACGGCGCCGGCACCGATAACACCCGAGACCGATGAGTCCGAATCCGGTCGTATCCGACGATTGGCGTCGATTCGACGGCGAGACTGTCATGTGGGAGGCGTCACCACGAACGACTCGCGCATTGCCGGGCATCGGGCTCAGCGTGGCGTTGCTCGTGGTCGTGTTCTGGCTCGCCGTTTCCGTCAGCGGTTGGGCGCTACTGTTGGTTCCCGTTGCGGCCGTGCCGGGTCTGTACCACTACTTGCGGGTGGTCACGACCAACTTCGTGTTGACCGACGGCGAGATCGCGGTGAAAACTGGAATCCTGGGTCGGTCGGTTCGTCGCGTCGAATACAGCCGCGTTCAAAACGTCGGCTATTCGCAGGGGCTCACCGGCTCGGTGTTCGGCTACGGCACCGTCGACGTCGAGATCGCCGGTGGACGCGATCTGCAACTGTACGACGTGTACGACCCGACGGAGCCCTACGAGATCGTTCGCGAACTGGCCACGGGACGGACGGCCGCTGAAATCCCGGGATCTCTCGAAGCGTGGACCGCGATCCGCGACGAGGTCGTAGCGCTCCGGAAAAGTCTCGAGTCGTAGCGCTCCGGAAGCCGTTCTAGAAACGTTTGTGGAGGAAGAAAGAACGTGGGGTTCGGCACCGGTTGAAAACCCAAAGGATTGTTATAAGTATAATGTTTCAGTTATAGTATTTTTACTGAGTATTATGCCATGGGATCACGAGATAATTTACAACTACTCGTTACGATCGTCGCATCGAACGATCCGAGCTAGACCGCGATCTCGAGGAGTAGGTAACCGACTACGGACGGAACTCGAAGATCCGATTCGAAAACCACGGTGAGCCAACTGATCCTCTGGTTTAACGGTCCAAATCCGTTTCGTTGTCGCTTGGCGGACGGACGAATTTTACGTCCAGGAGTGGCTGTCGATCGGGCGATCGTCCTTCGGGTACCATCGTCTCGCGTCGCCTTTAGTTTCACTCGATCGGGAGGTGAACAATCGATGGTATCTCCGTTCGAATTTAATATACGAAATATGGTAGTTAGGTAGAAATATACTTTTTATTACTCCCCGATCGGGCCCCATCTTCCGGAGCCGTAGATTCAAACGGTCGGACCACCACCACCGTCCATGGAAATCGAAATCAAGACGTACGGAGCGGTTCGAGAGCTGTTCGATCGAACGGAGTTCACCTACACAGTCCCGCCGGATTCGACGGTCGAAGATCTGCTCGCCGCACTCGAAACCGAAAACGACCGTTCCGCCGAGTTCTGTCTCCTCGAGGGGTTCCGGGAGGAAACCGTACTGGTCGTGCGGAACGGCACGAACGCGAAACTACTCGACGGGGGCGATACGACACTCGAAGACGGCGATCGACTTAGCATCACTTCCTCACCGATGCCAGAGGGATAACGCGGGGTGTGACGGTCAGTCGTCGGCCGTTCCGCCCGGCTCGTCGGTTTCTGCGTATTCGGCGACGCGGTGCTCGGGAACGGTCCCGTCGTCGTTCCAGCCACGCGTCTGGTAATACTCGTCGAGACCGGCCTCGAACCCGGGGATCTCGTACGGCAGATCGTCGTCCTCGCGGTCCATCCCGCGTCTGTTGTTGAAGTGCCGTTCGAGTTCGACGACCCGGCTCCCGACCTCCACGAGTTTCTCGTACTCTGTATCGAACAGTCTCTCGAACGTCTCTTCGGAGACGAACCCCTCCGCCTCCTTCGAGAACGCACAGATGATGCCGCTGTCCCGGAACGCCGCGTAGTTTTCGAGTTCGACGATGCGCTCGGGCTTCCCGTCGAGCCCTTCACGCGGGAAATTGCCGTCGTATTCGTCCCGCAGCATCACAGAGTACATGTGGTCGCCCCCGCGGTTGGCAACCGCATAGGACAGCCCCTAGCCGTGGATCGTCCGTCCGTCGTGGGCGGCGAACTCCATTCCCTTTACCGTGTAGTTGTCGACGCCCAGTTCCTCGTGGACGCGGTCGACGCCTTCCGCGAGGAGGTCCCCCTCCCCGTCACGGTAGGCGATCTTCTCGATGAGTTCGTGGGCGAGCGCCGCGTTGCCGAACTCGTCGTGGGCGTCCATGTAGGCGGCGATGGTGACCCCACACGAGATGGTGTCCAGACCGAACTCGTCACACAGGTCGTTGGACTTCATCACGTCGACGACGTCTCCGACGCCCTGGTTCGAGCCGAAGGAGTAGACCGTCTCGAACTCGGGGCCTTCGGTTTCGAGGCCGCTGGCTTCGTCGCGGGTGGGGAGCTTGCAGGCGAACGCACAGGCAGAACACGCCTCCTTTTTGTACTTCTTCGATTCGACAGCGTCGCCACCGATCCCTTCGACCGCTTCGAAGTGGTAGTCGTTGAAGTATCGGGTCGGCAGCGAGAACTCGTCGTTTATGAACTCCGTCCCGGAGGTCGTGCCCTGTCGCCGGAAGATCGAATCCGACGTCGCCGCCTTCTGGTGGACCTCCGACTGGACGTCTTCCGGGAGGCCGACGTCGAACTCGGTGTCCCCTTCGAAGGTGATGGCTTTGACGTTTTTCGACCCGAGCACTGCCCCCATGCCGCCGCGGCCGAACGCCCGGGACTCGTAGGTCATCACGCAGGCGTACCGGACGAGGGTTTCCCCCGCCGGACCGATACAGAGCACGTTTTCGGCCTCGAGATCGCGCTCGTCGTTTACGTGCTCGGTGACCTCGGGGACGGTTGCTTCCTCGAGTTCGGGGACTTCCTCGAACTCGACGCCGTCGTCGGTGACGTGGATCGCGAGCAACTCGTCGCTTTCACCGACGACTTCGACGCAGTTGTGACCCGTCCCGACGAAGTTCCGCGAGAGATAGCCGCCGGCGTTCGTCGAGAGGAGGCCGCCAGTCAACGGCGAGAGGCCGGTCACGTTCATCCGGCCCGTGAAACTCATCGTCGCCTGCTGGAGCGGCCCGGTCGAGACGTACACCCGGTTTTCGGGTCCGAACGGATCGGCGTCGAACGGGATCCGGTCGTGAGCGAGTTTGGTTGCGACACCTCGTCCACCGATAAACGTCCCCAGTACGTCGTCGATGTTCTCCTCTCTGGCCTCTCGATCGGTGACGTCCAACGTCAACAGTGGACCACCTGCAGTGATCATGTCTGGTGAGACAATACCATACATATTAAACGTTGGTTTCGGACGCGACCGTCTCCGGTTTCTAGCCGCCGCCACCGACGGATGGAGAGATCCGAACGACCGCCCCGTCGTCGAGTTCCGTTTCTCCCCCGTCGAGCTGTTGGACGTTCCGACCGTCGACGGTGATCACGAGGTTTTCGGCCAGTTCGTGTTCTCTTTCCAGTAGCTGATCGGCGAGCCCGTCGTAGGTCTCGTCGAGATCGCAGACGAGTTCGGCGACGGTGGCCCCCACCGGAAGTTCACAGACGACAGTCTTCGTTCCGACAACGTCGCGAACGGGTCCAAAGAAGTTGCACTCGACCTCCATACACGCACGCTCGGTCTACTGATACTTATCTGTCGTGGCAGGGAATGATGTCGGTCGGGGCAGGGAACGGTATCTCTCGGAGCAGGGAATACTTATATGCGTACTGACCGAGCAAGTGGAGCTATGGAGATTGGCCTGTTTGCCGCCCACGAGCAGTACGACCCGACGACGTTACTCGATCACGCACAGCGGGCCGAGGGTGCGGGCT
This sequence comes from Halalkaliarchaeum sp. AArc-GB, assembly GCF_031432225.1. NCBI lineage: Archaea > Methanobacteriati > Methanobacteriota > Halobacteria > Halobacteriales > Haloferacaceae > Halalkaliarchaeum > Halalkaliarchaeum sp. AArc-GB. Next base: position 55,545 of record NZ_JAVKGM010000012.1, read on the forward strand.
TTGACACCGTCTGGACCAGCGACCACGTACACCCGTGGTGGCACACCGACGCTCACTGCGGAGCGGCCCACCCGTGGCTTGGTTCGGCCCTGGAGCGGACCGACAGCCTGCGGATGGGGACGGGAGTCACACCGCCGATCGCCCGCTACCATCCGGGGTTCCTGGCGCAGGCGTTCGGCACGCTTGGGGCGATGTATCCCGGGCGAGTTCACCTCGCACTGGGTACCGGGGAGGCGATGAACGAGGTGCCACTGGGATACGACTGGCCCCCGTATCCGGAACGACGAAAGCGGCTGATCGACGCCTGCGAGATCATCACCCGACTCTGGAGCGGCGAAGTCGTCGACTTCGACGGCCACTACTGGCAGACAAACGACCTGTACCTCTACACGCTTCCTGAGGAACGCGTGCCGCTGTACGTCGCCGGAAACGGACCGAAATCGACCCACGTCGCCGGACAGTACGCCGACGGGTTCCTCACGCTCCGTGACGTCGACGTCTACGAAAAGCATCTCGTCCCGGCGCTGGAAGACGGTGCCGCCACGGCCGACCGCGATCCGGACGAGATCAGGCGGATCCGTCAGCTGCTGGTGTCTTACGACGAGGACTACGAGCGCGCGCTCGAGAGCACCGGGTTCTGGCGCGGGCCGCCGGCGATCGGCTTCGACCAGGAAATCGCAGATCCGCGGGAAATCGAGGCTGCGGGCAGGGAGATCCCCCTCGAGGAGATGACGGACGAGTTCCTGGTCACTGACGATCCCGCCGACCTCCGGGAGAAACTCGACGAACTCGAGGCCGCCGGGTTCGACGAGGTCGAACTGCTGTCCACGAGTCGGGATCAAGAGAAGTTCATCGAGATGATGGAGACGGAGATCCTCGATCGGTAGGAGGAGGCTCTTCGATCGGTAGCTCGTGTACCGGTAACTTACCACTCCGCGACGCTGCCATCCTCGTGCCTCCAGATCGGGTTGTGCCAGTCGACGTCGTCCGTAAACGGTGTCGACAAGCGAACCAATCGACGACGGTCATAGTTCCATCGACGCCCGGACAGCAGCACGGTAACCGAGCAGTAGATTCAAAACGTAACGGAGCGATGAATCGAACGATGCTTACAACGCAAGGGTCACTCCTCACAGTAGATCTGTCTGCGAGGGACCACGAGACGGAACGGATCGACGATGTCCGCGACGAGTTTATCGGCGGACGCGGGGTCGCAACGCGCCTGGCTCACGAACGAATTCCCTTCGACGCCGATCCACTTGGCTCGGACAACAGGCTCTACTTTTCGACCGGCCCCCTCCAGCAGTCGGAGATGAGCTTCACCGGCCGAACGAACGCGACCGCCGTGTCGCCGCTCACGAACGGGCTCGCATCTTCAAATGCCGGCGGATTCGTCTCCCGCCCCTTTGCAGAGACGGGATACGGCGCCGTCGAGTTCGTCGGGGAAAGCGACGAGTTGCTCATCGTTCACGTCACCGACGACGGCATCGAGTTCGATCCGGCGCCGGAACTCGAGGGTGCGCGCGTCCCCGAGGTCACCGAGTACGTACACGACGAGCGCGGTCTCGAGGCCGAAAACGTGCTCTGTATCGGACCGGCCGGCGAGAACCAGGTCAGGTTCGCCTCGATCATGACCTCCGAGAGCCGCGCGTTCGGGCGGGGCGGTCTCGGGGCGGTGATGGGGGCGAAGAACCTGAAGGCGGTCACGTTCGAGGGCGACTCGGCCCCCGACATCGAGATTCCGGACGTGCAAGCGGAGATCCATCGGGAGGCTGCCGAAAGCGACAGCATCATGAAACGGCAGGGGACGGCGTCGGTGACGGATCTCGCAAACGAGATCGAGGGGATGCCCACCCGCTACTGGTCGGAGAAACAGTTCGAGGGGATCGAGGGGATCAACGGCGACGCCGTCGAGGCCAAAAAGCACAAACGCGGCACCTGCTCCCGCTGTGCGTTCGCCTGCAAGCTCCCCACCCGCGACGAGGAAAGCGGCCTCGAGACCGAAGGCCCCGAGTTCGAGACGATCATGGCGTTCGGCTCGAACCAGGCCGTCGACGACGTCGTCGACGTGATGCAGTCGAACGAACTCTGTGATCAACTCGGGATGGACACGATCTCGTGTGGCAACACGATCGCGGCGTATCTCGAAAGCGAGGACGCGTTCGGCGACGTCGAATTGATCCACGAGACTGTCGAGAAGATCGCCCACCGCGAGGGGATCGGCGACACGCTCGCGGAGGGGATCGCCCGGTGTCACGAGGAGTTGGGGGTAGAGAACTGGACGGTAAAAGGGCTGGACTTTGCGGCCCACGAAGGGCGGACGCTCCACGGCCAGGGGCTCGCGTACGCCGTCGCCAACCGCGGCGGCGACCACATGTACTCCACCTTCTACGCGTGGGAGTACCCGCTGGTCGACGAGGCGGATGCGTTCCCACCGGAGGGACTGGAGGGGAAAGCGCCGGCCGTCGCTACCCAGGAGAACATGCGCGCCCTCGAGGATTGCGGTGTCATCTGTCGGTTCTCCCGGGGGATGATCGCCGAGCATCCCGAGCGACTCGAGGCGTTGTTCGACGCCGATCTCTCGGCGTTGACGGCCGTCGGCGAACGGGTGGTCACACTCGAGCGCGACTTCAACAACCGGCGGGGTTTCGACCGCGCGGACGACACGCTCCCGTACGTCGACCAGTTAGCGGGGTTCGAGGACGCGCTCGATTTGTACTACGACACGCGGGGCTGGAACGACGACGGAACCGTCCCCGAACAGCAGATCCAGAATATCTACGGGTTAGCCCCGTAAGTCCACGAGAAGTGATGTCAGCTAGTCTGACATTTGTCGGTCGTTACCGTTCGACCAGCCTTTCGGAAGACCGATCGACCAGAAAATCACGACACCCGCTCTTCTCAGTCGACGGTCACGATCTCGATCTCGTGGCCGTCCTGGTCCTTCGTGAAGGCGTAGTTGTAGTCACAGGACTCGGGGTCCCGGTAGTCCTCGGCGTCCCGCAACATCAGGTCCTCCCACGCAGCTTCGAGGTCGTCGACGCGGACGGCGAGATGCCCCCACGCGTCGCCCATCGTGTACGTCCGGTCGTCGTAGTTGTACGTGAGTTCGACTGCCATCTCCTCGGGCGCGGCGTCGAGCGGCTCCATGAAGTAGTTCGCGAACGTGTCCGCTTCCCACCGCTTCCCGTTGTACGCGTATTCGAGCTTCCTGGTCCACCACCCGAGCGCTTCGTCTGGGTCTTCGATCCGGATCATGGTGTGATCCAGGCTCCACTGGGCGCCGTGATCGCGCTCGACGATCTCGATCTCGTGGCCGTCCGGGTCTTTCACGAACGCGTACTTGTACCCGCAGGATTCGGGATCCCGGTAGTCTTCGACGCCCTGTTCCATCAGGCCCTCGTAGGCGTCCTCGAGGTCGTCGACGCGGACGGCGATGTGTCCCCACGCGTCGCCCATCGTGTAACTTCGGCCGTCGTGATTGTACGTCAATTCGAGTTTCGCTCCGTCCTCGTGCATGTCTTTCGGGCCGAGGAAGACGTTCGTGAATGTGTCCGCCTCCCAGCGTCCCTTCTCCTCGTATTCGAGGTGCGTCTTGTACCAGTCCAGTGATTCATCGAGATCCTCCACGCGGATCATTACATGGTCGAGCGTTCCCATGTCACTGTTTTCTTCTCAGATCTTCAAAAATGTACCGGCCAAAACTGTACCGACTCTCCTCGAAAACGATTCTACAGGCGGAGCAGGCCGAGGCAGTTCACCAGAAGTGGATCGATACATTCGGACGTGGGATCCGGGACCGCTGTCAACTCCGCTATTGATCCGAAAGGTGTCCCCTGTCAATGCTTCCTCGGAAACTGCTGCGTAGACGGCCTTCGGAGACGATAATTCCGCGGGTTCTGGACAACCTCGAGCGCTACTGTCTCCGCCGACTTGAGCAGCCGACTCGCGACGCTGTCGATCGTCCGGCCGTTTCGACGACTTCGAAAGCCGGATACTTGTCCGATTGCCGTGGCTGAGCGGATGATGCGTGTTGCGACGACAGTGAATTGCCGTACAGAATACCTGAACGTTACAAAATTAGTATTGTAACCTAAATACGAGATTGGAGTCGAACACGTAGGGGGTGTCAAGCGCGAGGTACTGGCGATGGTCGCAATCAAGAAAGACGCCAACGCCATCCAATTGTAGCTGATGTGGTTACTCGAGGTCGATACCGTCGTCGGCATCTCGAAGGTCACGAGCAAGGAGTGAACCGCCTCGGGCTCAAGTGGTTCGAGAGATTTCGTCTCACGTCATTACGGAAATCGAAGATTTCCGGACGACTCCGAGGCTTCCCGTGGGTTAGTCAAACATTCCCATCCGACCATCGGCCTGGTAGCCTCGGGCGGTCGGGCGGGTCACGGTTGGGGAGTCCACGGCCCCCGAGGCACTCGGTCTGCTCAGCCTGTAGAAGGGGAGGGTGCACGGAACCGTTCGTTCTCGAACTCGATCGGGCTCGGTTCGGAGAGTACGCGGAGGTCATCCCGTTTTCGGGCGGCCTCGACGAGCGCAGCGGAGGCGTAAAACCGGTCCAGGTGCATCGTGTCGGTGACGCGGACCACCCTGACCGTCCCGGGATCGTACACCCCGATCGTCGAGAGCGCGGCGACGAGCCCGCCGCGATCCGTCTCCACGACCGGCGGCATCCGGGACCCCTGCGGAGCGCTCGCGGTCAATGCGTTTATACAGGTCTTCGTTCGATCGGTCGCCGCCTCCAGGTCGGCGTGGACGAAGTCGGCAAGCCCCACTGCCGTGGCGTTACCATGAGAGGGCCCGGTGAGCGATCGAACATAGATCCGGCCGATCGTCGGCCGCTCCGGTGGTGGCTCATAGGCGATGTGGATCCGACCGATTACGTTGGTGTCCATCCCTGTCCCGCTGATCTCCTTACCCATTCGATCGACAACGAGGACGTCGAGTTCATCGAAGGGGAGCGTCGGCATGTAGTCGTATGCTATCTCCAGAAGTTCTGCTTCCCGATCCAGGAATTCCGAAGATGGGATCCCTTCAACGATGACCGTGTCATCGTACTGATCCTCGACGATCGCCACGCCGCCCACGATCGGGAGCTCCGAGAGCAATCGTTCGGTGATCGACGGGATCATCTTCCGGAAGCTCCAGTCGACTGCCCACTCGTGGGCGAGCTTGGCGCCCCGCTGTTTCCCCATTCCGATGACGAGCATCTTCGAGAGGCCACTCTCGACGCACCCACTGAAGCCGGTGTGTGGCTTGATCCGGTTGATCGGGACAATCGCGTCCGCGGCGACGGCGTTGGCGTCGGCCACGACCGGGACGTCCCGGTCGGCGGTCGTCCCCACCTGCTCGACGGCCATCTCCGAGCGGATCTCACAGCCGATCGACTCCGGGGTCACCCCCAGCGCCTCGAGCTTCTTCCGCTGTCCGTCCCCGGTCGCACCCCCGTGACCCCCCATCGCGGGGAACACGAATGGCTCATAGCCCGCGTCCTCGACCCCACGGACGACCCCACGCACGATCGTGGGGAGGTTCGCGATCCCGCGGCTCCCCACGCCGATCGCGACTGAGCCACCGTCCGGGACATCGTCCCACTCGAATGACGTCACACACGCGGCGGCACGATCCTCGATCTCCTCGGGCGGGATCGGATCGGTCTCCCAGAGCTGTTCGACGACTCCCATTTCCGGGAGCACCCGATCGCCACAGGTCTCGAGGATCGTCGCCTCCGAGATCACTACGTCCCTCCCTGTGTCGTCTGTCATCGTGATTTTCGGTTTCGGTCGATAGCTATAAAAAGGATCCCTCATTTCGGATCGGGGACTACAGGCCGGATGGATCGCTTCCCTTCACAACTCGTGAAGGGGGACCCGGGACCTACACACATCAACAATCTTGCAGCAAGGGAAACCCTATTTTCTTCACCCGGTATAGGTGCCAGTATGGCGAAGATACTCGTCACGGATTACAACTTCCCTGATCTGTCGATAGAACAAGATCTCGCGAACCGTGCGGGCGTAGAGCTGGAGGGTGCACAGGCCAGATCACCGGAGGAAATCATCGAAGCGGCCGAGGGCGCCGACGGGCTCTTGGTCCAGTACGGCGAGGTGACCGAAGAGGTGTTCGAGGCGCGTCCCGAAATCCAGGTCGTCGGTCGGTACGGGATCGGTGTCGACTCCGTCGACCTCGATGCCGCGACCGAGCACGGCGTCTCCGTCGTGAACGTACCCTCGTACTGTCTCGACGAAGTCTCGACACACGCCATGGCGCTGATCCTGGGATGTGTCCGCAAGGTAGCGCTCTTCGATCGGGAAATAACGGGCGGAACCTGGGACTGGAACCAGGGGAAACCGATCCACCGCCTGACCGAACAGACGCTCGGCCTTGCCGGGTTCGGCGAGATCCCACAGACACTCGCCAGGAAGGCCGAAGCCTTTGGTCTGGACGTGATCGCGTACGATCCGTATCTCTCGGCGGAAGAGATCGCAGAACACGGCGCGCGAAAGGTCGATTTCGACGAGTTGCTGGCAGGGTCGGACGTCCTCTCGGTGCACGTCCCCCTGACCGACGAGACACAGGAACTCTTCGACGCGGCGGCGTTCGAGCAGATGCGGGATCACGCGTTTATCGTCAACACTGCCCGCGGGGCGGTCATCGACACCGGCGCGCTCGCCGAGGCGCTCGAGACTGGCGAGCTCGCCGGGGCCGGGCTCGACGTGTTGCCCGAGGAACCCCCGGAAAACTCCCCCCTGATCGACCGGGACGACGTGATCCTCACCCCCCACGTCGCCTGGTACTCGGAGGACTCGCTCGCGGAGCTACGTCGTACCGTAACCGAAGACGTAATCGGCGTACTCAATGGGGACGGACCGATGAACCTCGTCAATACCGACGTGTAGGGTAATGGTCGAGGTAACGACGTTCGGCGAGACGATGCTGCGTCTTTCCCCGCAACGCGGCCAGCGACTGGAAACCGCATCACAGCTCGAGTTCCGGACCGCAGGCGCCGAGAGCAACGTCGCGATCGCCGCGAGCCGTCTCGAGGTCGACGCCGTCTGGCTGTCGAAGCTCCCGAATACATCACTGGGCCGGCGCGTCAGAAACGACATCCGACAGCACGGCGTGACTCCGGCAATCGCCTGGAGCGACGACGGCCGGCAGGGAACCTACTACATCGAACAGGGTGGACAGCCACGGGGGACGGATGTGATCTACGACCGTGCCGACGCGGCGATAACCTCAGCTACCGTCGAAGAACTTTCGGTTCGGTGGATCCGGGAGTCGGACGTCTTCTTTACGACGGGGATAACCCCGGCGCTTTCCGAGACGCTGTATCGGACGACGAGTGAACTCCTCTCGGTGGACACCACGACCGCGTTCGATCTCAACTACCGGAGTAAGCTCTGGTCGCCCCAAACCGCGCGGTCGGCGTACGACGAGCTCTTGCCGGACGTCGACCTCCTGTTCGTCCCCGAGCGGGACGCGAAGACGATACTGAACGTCGATGGGGGGGCCGAATCGATCGCCGAACAGCTCCGGGAACGCTACGACTGTGAGACCGTCGTGGTGACGCGAGGCTCGGACGGCGCGCTCGCGAGCTGTCCGGACGGACCCGTGTGGCAACCGTCGTTCGGGACCGAAACCGTCGATCCAATCGGCACCGGAGACGCGTTCGTCGGCGGGTTCCTCTCCCAGCGCGTCCGGGGGGAGTCGATCGCGGACGCACTGGAGTGGGGGGCTGCCACGGCCGCGCTGAAGCGTACGATCGAAGGGGATCTCGCAGTCGTAACGCCCCGGGAGGTGGAGTCCGTCATCGAAACAGGGAGTTCCGACATCGATAGGTAGCATTCGGGTAGTTGGCTTTAAGGGGGCCGGCACGCGGGTGCCTACATGGAGGATCGTCAACTCGAGTGGATCACCGACAGTGGCGTACTCGCGATACTCCGGGGTGTGACCGAGGATTCTGTCGTCGAAGTCGCTTCCGCGGTCGTCGACGGGGGCGTAACCGCACTGGAGATCACGGCGGACACGCCGAACGTGACGGGACTCGTCGACGCCGTTTCGGACCTCTTCGACGACGTGCTCGTCGGGGCCGGGAGCGTCCTCGACGGGGAAACCGCCCGCGCCGTCCAGTTGGCCGGTGCCGAGTTCGTGGTGACTCCGACGGTTGATCCCGGCGTCATCGAGACGTGTAATCGCTACGGAACGCCCGTCGTCGCGGGGGCGTTCACTCCGAGTGAAGCGTTACAGGCGTACGAAGCGGGTGCCGAATTCGTCAAGGTCTTCCCGGCGAAAACGGGCGGCCCCGAACACGTCGCCGCGATCGGCGGCCCCCTCCCACAGATCCCGCTGGTTCCCACCGGCGGTGTCGGCCCCTCGAACGCGGGGTCGTACGTCGAGGCCGGCGCAGCAGCTGTCGGCGTGGGAAGCGGAATCGTCTCCGATGAGGCCGTCGACAGGGGCGAGTACTCGAGGATCACGGAGAACGCGTGTCGGACCGTCGAGGCAGTCGCCGCTGCCCGGGAGTGACGGCGGAAGTTCCTACGGTGAGGCCGGATCGAGTCTCCGGTTCGATATCGGTCGGGACTCACTTCGGTCTGAGGCTGGCCGAGATCGATTCGGGACAGATAATAATCGATTATCTGTCTAATCCGACTTTAAATCAATTATCGTATGTTTTTAAGGATCCTTTGGTTCGATTTCGAGATCTCGACTGTTTTCCGAATATATCCGATAAGTAATTCCGCTTTATCGGCAGATAGCGACGTGTAATCTGCATTTCTCTCGCCAAGATTCGGTATAGTTCGCGTCATCGCCCTCGACTGGGGACTGGCAGGCACCCGATCGAGGAACTGGCCGATAATCGACTGAGTACAGCGCGACGAACCGTTCGATTACGAAAGGTAATAGATGGATTCTGTGAGCTCCCTGTTCGAACCCCATCGATCAGTATTCAATAAATATCATATATACAGATAATATTTGAATATGGTAGTATCGTGGACAGTAGTGGCTCTATTGTCGATACTCCTCGTGGACATCGAAACGTATCGAAAGTAGTCACTCCCAGTCCGTCTCAATCGTCGAGATACTCGGTTTCGACGCCCCGTTCGTTCGCGCGCTCGCGGGCGGCCTCGATAAACTCCTCGGGCAGTGACTCGATCTCGCCGGCCTGCACTCCCCACAGCTTCGCGTACAGCCCGTCGCGTTCGAGTAGCTCCTCGTGGGCACCCCGCTCGACGATCCGTCCACCCTCCAGAACGAGGATCCGGTCGGCGTCCTTGATCGTCGACAGTCGGTGTGCGATCGCGAACGTCGTGCGGTCTGCAGCGAGGCGGTTCAAGGACCGCTGGATCAGCATTTCCGTCTCCGTGTCGACCGCCGAAGTCGCTTCGTCGAGGATCAGGATCTCGGGATCCTGGAGAACAGTTCGGGCGATTGCGATCCGCTGTCGCTGACCCCCCGACAGCTTCACGCCCCGCTCGCCGACCCGGGTGTCGTAGCCGTCCGGTAGCGAGGAGATGAACTCGTGAGCCTCCGCCGCCTTCGCCGCCTCGGTCACCTGTTCGCGAAGTTCCTCCGGGTTCGGGATTTCCCGACTCCGGTCGATTCGGCGCTTCACGCCGCCGGCGTCAACGTCACTCTCTCCGTCGCCGGCGGAGACATCCACGAGCCGACGACGGAGCCCGCCCCCGGTCGCGTCCGGATCGGTGCCGATCTCGATCGCTCCTTCGTAGCGACCGTAGCGGATGTTCTCGGCGATCGTCCCGTCGAAAAGCGTCGTGTCCTGGGAGACGTAGCCGATCGCGTTCCGGAGGCTCTCGATTCGCACGTCGCGGATGTCGTATCCGTCGACGCGAATCGATCCCTCCGTCGGTTCGTACAGCCGGAGCAGGAGTTTCAAAAGAGTCGACTTGCCGGCACCTGTCGGCCCCACGAACGCCACCGTCTCGCCGGTTTCGGCCTCGAAGGAGACGTCCGAAAGCACGTACTCGCCGGCCTCGTCGGGGTCCTGGAGTGCGTTCTCGGTGTAGGCAAAGGAGACGTCCTCGTACGCGACGCGACCCTCCACGTCGAGGTCGACCGCCTCGGGGGCGTCGGTGATCCGGATCGGGACGTCCTGGAGGCCGAACACGCGTTCGGCGGACGCCTTCGCGTTCTCGTACTGATCGACGATGTTGGAGACTTCGGCAAGCGGGGCGACGAACTGCTGGGTCAGGAAGACGAACGTGACGAACGCGCCGACCGTAAGCGGGAGCGTGAACGGCCCTGGCGGGCCGGCGAACAGCCAGATCCCGCCGACGAGGAACGTCGCCGCGAACGCCACTCCAGCCAGCAGTTCCATTCCGGGCCGGTAGAGGTAGTTGAGCTTGAGGATCGAGATGGTCCGCCGGAAATACTCGAAGGAGGCCCGGCGGACGCGTTCGGTCTCGTACTCCTCGGTGTTGCTCGTCTTGACGAGTTCCACGCCCGACAGCGCGTTCTCGAGGACGGTGTTGAGATCGCCGACCGCGGCGCGCTGTTTCACATAGCGGGGTTCGATCGCCCGGATGAACCAGACGGTGAAAAGCACCATCAGCGGGATTGCGATCAGCGTGACGATCGCGAGCTGCCAGTTCAGATAAAAGAGGACGGCGGCGATCCCGAGCACCATCACCCCGAGTCGGGCGGAGTTTTGCAGGGCGTTGTCGAGGAACCGCTCGAGGTTGGTGGCGTCGTTGTTGAGGACGCTCATCACCTCGCCGGTCTGTTTGTCGTCGAAGAAGGTCATATCGAGCCGCTGCATCTTCGCAAACGAGTCCGTCCGGACGGTGTGCATCACCCGGTGGGCGAAGTAGTTTGCAGCGACGCCGTAGATCCAGGTGAACACCGCCGTGAGGAGGAAGCCGCCGACGATGAGCCCGACCGAGAGCCAGAACTGGCCGGCCTGCTCGGCCGGAAGCCACGCGTCGGGGACGATCGGGAGGGAAAACTCCCCCTCGCCGGTGAACACCGCGTCGATGGCCACCCCCAACACCAGCGGCGGCACCAGGCTCGCCAGACGGGCGATCACGTTTGCGGTCATCCCGACCGCGAGGTACGGCCACTCGGCGGTGCCGTACTCGCGGAACAGCCGCGTGATCGGCCGGTCGACCCGGTCCCGATACACCTCGAAGACGTTCCGTTCGTCCGCGTCCGTCGACACACCCGACACTGGCCCTCGGGGAGCAAGTATCCGACGGCTCCGGAGAAGTCGACCGCTGTTTGTCCGGGGGAGGTGGTTCGGTGGCCGGAGTGAGAGGCGCAAACACGCGTTTGATTGATCAGGATCTATTAGTCCGCTCGTCGGAGTGTGGAAGTATGAGCATCACATTCGCGGAGGTCGAGGTCCCGACAGGGCTCGTCGGAGCGGTCGTCGTCTTGTTCGTCGCGAGTCTCGTGTATGGACTACTGATCATGGGAAGCCTCATTATACCGCTCGCGGTCTGGGCCGGACTGCTGTGCGTCGGCATTTTCCTGTTGGTGGTCTATCTCCTGTATCGGATCGCCCTCGCCGTCGAGGAAATCGCTGAAACGCTTTGAGATCGGGGCTCGGACCATTCTGAGGCTGGGGCTCGAACGCTCGATAGGGGATCGGCGACGACAGCGTGAGCACAGTCTCGATCATCCACATCCGGAGTACGTCCGGATCCGTGACTGTGATAACGATGGATGAGACAGGATGTACGATTCAGTCGGTCAGACACCGAGTCGACTGTTCCCCGGGAACGTATTCACTCGGAGTACAGTCTCGCGAGTCAGCGATCTCCCGATCTGCCCGTCGAGTTATCCAAAAAGAATTAGTTATGTGAAACTATTACACGATATGGTCTCCCCGGATTCTGAGACGTCCCAGGAACTAACGCCCGACGAGGCGTTCGCAATTCTCGGGGACGGGACCCGAATCGAGATTCTCCGAACGCTCTGGAAGGCGTCCGAGACCCCCGTCCGGTTTGCTGTCCTCCGGAAGAAAGTCGGCCACAACGATCCCGGCAACTTCAACTATCACCTCTCGAAGCTCACTGGGAACTTCGTCCGGAAAACCGAGAGGGGGTACGACCTCCGGGAGGCGGGAAAACAGGTTATTCGGGCGGTTCTCGCGGGGAGCATCAACCGAAAACCGCGAATCGAGCCGGTCGAATGTGACTCAAGGTGTCCGTACTGTGGCGCGCCTGTGGAATTACAGTACGTAAACGAGCGCATCCTGGTTCGTTGTACGGAGTGTCCGGGTATCGGCGGCGAGGAGTATCCGGCGGGGACGTACATGCGGTTCGCGTTTCCGCCGGCAGGGATCCAGGACAGAACACCCGAGGAACTCCTCGAGGCCGCACACGCCTTTTACGACGCCAAGGCCACCCCGATGATGAGCGGGGTCTGTCCGGAGTGTGCCGGACGCGTCGACTCGAAGATCGACATCTGCCACGGGCACGATGCCGGCGACCGAGGCGTCTGTGATTCCTGCGGCTTTCGGAATCCCATCTGGGTCGACTACGTGTGTGAACGCTGCGAGTACACCCGCCGGTGCCTGATCTGGTTCGAGATCCTGAACGATCCTGGAGTGGTCGCCTTCTACTACGAGCACGGCTTGGAGGAGACGATCCCGTTCAGCAAACTGACCTGGCGAAACGCACCGTACATCAGCAACATAGAGTGTGAACTGCTCGAAGCCGACCCCCTGCGGATCCGAATCAGAATTCCGGTCGACACCGAAGAGCTTCGCGTCACAGTGAACGAGGCGGTCGAAGTCGTCGAACTGACCAGGTGTCCGATCGACGAGTGACGCCGTCGAACGCCTGTTGTGCATGGGTTGGCCATCGAATCACAACCAGCCCGGCAATACTGTCAGTTCGACTATAGTACTGTGTTGCTGCAAACTGTTTTGTCGACTGCTTCGTTTCCTCCGACAGGGATCTTTAATGGGGAAAATACTCGCTGCGGGAGCCCTCTCGCGGAAGTCGACGAAGCCGAGCAACGACCGACCTGTGGATCCGAACGCGAACGTTGCCGGGGACCTCTCTCCGGACGCCGTCCACCAGCTGTTGAGCAGCCGACGCCGCCGGGACGTCCTCGAGTACCTGAAACACGTCGAGGCGGAGACGACCATCGGTGACCTCGCGGCCCGGATTGCCGCCGGGGAACACGACCTGCCGATGGGGGAGGTGGCCTCGGAGCAACGAAAGCGCGTTTACATCTCGCTGTACCAGTCACATCTGCCGAAACTCGCCGCCGAAGGCGTCATCGACTACGACAGAGATCGCGGACGGGTCGAACTGGCCGGAGAAGCCGACGAACTCCTCGCGTATCTCGAGAGGAGCAGCCAGGTGCGTCACACGTGGAGCAGGTACTATCTGGCGCTCGCCTGCCTGTCGCTCGGGGTGGTCGGGCTGGCGTGGCTCGGGCTGTCGCCGTTTTCGGCGGTGCCGGGGATGGGATACGCCACACTGTTTGCGGGTGCGCTGCTGGGGCTGTCCGTGGTTCATCGCTACCGAGATCGTCGAATGTAACGAAGAGAGCGGTTCTACCGGCGCGATTCGAACGCGTTTTCCGCCCCTAACCTTTTAGCCAAAGCGGCAGGTTGGTAGCCTGTAAATGCACGTCACAGGGATACGCGTCTATCAGGTGGATCTCCCGATCGCCGAGGGAAGCTACGACTGGGCGGGCGGCAACTCCTACGAGGCGTTCGATTCGACGATCGTCCGTCTCGACACCGACGAGGGAGTCGTCGGCTGGGGCGAACTGTCGACGCTGGGCACCGCATATCTCCCCGCCTTTCCCCGTGGCGCACGGGCGGGAATCGAAGAACTCGCAGACACCGTTCTCGGTGCCGATCCCACGCAGCCGGCGGTTCTCGCCGAACGGATGGATCGACGGCTCCGCGGCCATCCGTACGTGAAGTCGGCGATCGACATGGCCTGCTGGGACATTGCCGGAAAAGTAGCTGGATCGCCCGTGGCCGAACTGCTGGGCGGACGGTTCGGGGACGGCGCTCCCCTCTATCGGGCGATCTCCCAGGGGACGCCCGACGAGATGGCTCGACGCGTCGCACACTATCGCGACGAGGGATACGGGAAGTTCCAGCTCAAGGTCGGCGAGGGGCCAGTGATCGACGCCGAACGCGTCCGGGCGGCCCGGGCAGAACTCGACGACGAGCACGTCCTGGATGCCGACTGCAACACGGGATTGACCCGCCACGAGGCGGTCCGGCTGGTCGAACTTGTCGACGACGTCGACGTGTACATCGAACAGCCGTGTCCTACCTACGAGGAGTGTCGGGCCGTCCGAAAACGGACTGATCACCCATTCGTGCTCGACGAGATCATCGACGGGGTCCAGCCCGTCATCAGGGGCCACCAGGACGACGCGATGGACCTGATCAACCTCAAGATCTCGAAGGTCGGCGGGCTGACGCGGGCCCGAACGGTCCGTGATCTCTGCAGCGAACTCGGCATCGCGATGATCGTCGAGGACACCTGGGGAAGCGAGATCGCCACGACCGCGATCGCCCATCTCGCAGTCAGCACCCCGCCGGACGTCTGTTTCGCCGCCACCGACTTCCACAACTACAACGACGTGACCACCGCCGACGGCGCCCCCACCGGGGACGACGGAACGCTCGTGGCGCCGACCGATCCCGGCCTCGGCGTCGAGCCCCGCGAGGACGTGCTCGGCGAGCCGGTCGCGACGTACACGTAGCGCCAGCCAGGTGGTGGGAGTCCGAGCCAGTCCGGTGTGAGGTTTTAAAGCCCGTTTCTTGCGGGGATTTATCAGTTCACCGAGTCACCTCGTATTATGGAAATACTCCACACCTGCCTCAACGTCGCCGACGCCGACCGGACGGCCGACTGGTACGTCGAACAGCTCGGGTTCGAGCGCTCCTGGGAGTTCACCACCGAGGACGGAGCCACCCGGAACGTGTACGTCGCCGACGAAGGGGGCGTCGAGTTCCAGCTGTCCGACACCGAGGGCGAAGAACCGGAGGAAAGCGGCGACCTGTACGACCACGTCGCAGTGAAGGTCGACGACGTCGACGCCGCCTTCGAGCGGATCGATCACCACGGCGCAATAAAAGAGCCGGGGGACCAGCCCGCCGCGGGCGCCCGCACCGCGTTCCTCGAGGATCCCGACGGCCACGTCGTCGAACTGATCGAACCGCTCTGATGCGAACAATCTCGGTCACTACTCGAAAAACGCATTCTTCCAGTTACAGTTCTGTGGAACGACGACGCGTTGGCTTTCCGAATATGTGACAACTACCCATTACTGTCTGTTTATATATTGTAGTTCATACTGAACTTGCGAAAGTCCAATTTCAAACGTTCTACCTGCCGTTCAATGGGAATAGCAGTCGTACTTTAAGTGATGTGATAGTCGACATATTGGTGTAATATGGCTTCAGACGAACTGATACACGCGTTGGCGGATCTCGAGGAGGAACGGGCAATACAGATAGCCGAGGAGCGTCTCGACTCCGGCGAGGATCCGATGGCTGTTCTCGACGATCTGAAGGCGGGAATGGCGATCGTCGGCGACCGGTACGAGGCGGAAGACTACTTCATTCCCGACCTCATGTACGCGGGCGACATCATCGAACAGATCTCACAGCTCATCCAAGAGGAGCTCCCCGAACAGGAGGAGGACACGCTCGGAACCGTCGTGCTGGGAACGGTGAAGGACGACATCCACGACATCGGGAAGGACCTCGTGTACTTCATGTTCGATCTGAACGGGTTCAAAGTACACGACCTGGGGATCGACGTCCCCGTGCAGGACTTCGTCGACGCCGTCGAGGAGCACGATCCCGACATTGTGGCGCTGAGCGGCTTTTTGACGGCGGCGTTCGACTCGATGCAAGAGACGGTCGACGCGCTCGAAGAGGCGGGACTCATCGAGGAGTTCGACGACGACGGGCTACGCAAGGGGACGAAAGTGATGATCGGCGGCGGGCAGATCACCGACGACGTCCGCATGTACGTTCGGGCCGACGGTTACGAAACCGACGCACCCGGCGGAGTCAAGTTGGCGAAACAGTGGCTGGAGGGGGCGGAGGTGGCGTGATGTCGCTGCCCCAGCCGACTCTCGACTCGTGGATCGCCGGGGAAGGAGTCGAATTCACGGACGAAGACGCGCGAGAGCAGTACCGCAAACGGGCGCAACGATACGCCGACGCGGTCCGGATGGACGGTCCGGATCGGGTTCCAGTCTCCGTGTTGAGCACGTTTTACCCGGCGTTTCATCACGGGATCACGCCGGAAACGGCGATGAACGACGGGGAACAGCTCAGTGCGGCGCTCCTTCATTTCGCGGAGGACCTGGATCTCGACGTCTTCCCGTGGTCGACGACCCTCATTCCGTCGGCGGAGTCCCTCGAGGCAGTCGACTACCGGGTGTTCGACTGGCCGGGGGACGGCTCCTCGCCGGACACCGTCTATCAGGCCAAGGAGCCCGACTACATGAGCGCGGAGGATTACGACGCGTTCATCCGGGATCCGACGGACTTCCTCCTTCGGAACTACGTACCGGCAGCGTTCGGGGAGCTGGGTGGGCTAGCGCAGTTACCCCAGTTGATCTCGCTCAGCGTCGGGATCGCAAGCGTCCACCCGTTCGTTCTCCCGTTCGGCCTCCCGGAGGTGCAGGAGGCGTTCGATGCGCTCGAGCAGGCGGGAGAGGCGGCCCTCGAGTGGCAAGGCGTCGTCGGAGCGACCGTCGAGGAGATCGTCGCGTCCGGTCACCCTCAAAACGTTGGCGGGATCACTCTCGCACCGTATGATATGCTCGGGGACACCATCAGGGGCACCAGAGGGGTGATGATGGATCTGAAGCGCCGCCCCGACACTCTCCTCGAAGCGATCGAGCGGATTACCCCGTGGGCGATCGAACTCGGGATCACGACCGCACGGGTGAACAACAACCCACACGTGTTCATTCCATTGCACAAAGGGGCGGACAGCTTCATGTCCCCTGCGGAGTTCGAGGAGTTCTACTGGCCGCAGCTCCGGACAGTGATCGAAGCCCTCCACGAAGAGGGTCTGATTCCCTGGCTGTTCGCGGAGGGGAGCTACGAGAGCAGACTCGAAATCATTGCCGAGTATTCCGACGGGCCGATGGTCTGGCACTTCCAGAACACGGACATGGGCCGGGCGGCGGAGGTGCTGGGGGACAGAACGTGTATCGCCGGAAACGTTCCAACGTCGCTACTTTACACTGCGGAACCGGAGAAGGTCCGCGACTACTCGAAAGAGCTCGTGGAGACCGTCGGGGAGAACGGCTTCGTTCTGGCGCCGGGAGTCGGACTCGACGAAGCCAAACCGGAGAACGTCCGGGCGATGGTAAATTCCGTCCGGTAGGACGACGTCTCCTCTCTCCACCGTACCGATTCTGCCCCCACCGTACCGATTCTGCCCCCACCGTACCGATTCTCCCTCCACCGTGCCGGCCGAGCTGGAACTGTTTACTCAACTACCTCGACGTCGAACAGACTCCGCCACCGGTAGCGCCGACCTCCCCAGACGAACGTGCGGCGCAGCAGGCCGTACGCCAGAAACGGTACCGACACCATCACCGACGGATACGCCAAAAGGAACGTCCAGCGTCGAACACCGAACGCGGCGTACAGGACTGCAAACAGTCCGGTCAACAGGGCCAACGTCGGCAGGGGAAACAGTACCCCTGCGACCGTTGTCCCCAGCGCCAGGACGCCGTTGATCGCGAATCCGGCAGGCGCGTGTCGACGGACGATCTGGACGAACCGAACGTGTCGTTCGAGCGTTTCCCGAACCGTACCGCCCACCTCGACGCGTCGCACACGCTTTACCGGCGTGATGTCCAGGCGGTCGGTCAACAGGCCGTCGTCGCTCACCGTACTCCTGAGGTCGCGTACGAACATCCCTTCGTCCGGGAGATCATTGCGCTCGAAGACGACGGCGCCGGCCCACGCGACGTCGCCGAAGTAGACGCCGGCCGTACCGCCAAGAGCGTACTGTGGTTCGAAAAGCGTCGACAGCGGATCCCGACCGACGAACGACGGCACCTCGGTGGTCGGCCCCTGTCGGTCGTACGCCGACAGCAGCCTCTCGAGCCAGTCGTCCGGGTGGTGGAAGTCGTCGTCGGTCCAGACAATCCGGTCGTGTTCGGCGGCCTCCATCCCGGCGGCGATGGCGTTCGCCTTCCCGGAACAACCCACCGGCTCACCGGCGATCACGAGCCGGACCGCGCCCGTGTCCTCCGAGACGTCTCTGACGACCGGATCCGACGCCGTATCGCAGATCACGAGGAGCTCGTCCGACGGGCCGAGCTGGTCGGCGACTTCCTCGATCGCGGACGTCCAGACAGTCGTCGGGAGGAGAACGCTCGCTGGAGGGTCTCGGGACATGGGAACGTTTCGGGAAACCAGACTTATAAATCAATCCGTCGGGTGTTCGCCGGGATCGGGGGATCAGACGTCGAACACGACGTACGCGTACCACTCGCCGTCACGTTCCTCGAGAGTCATCTCGGAGTACGTGACTGCCTTGACGTCGCGTGCGGTCACCTCCGAGAGGGGCACGCCGCGGGCGCTCGCGACGGCAACCCACTCGTCGTCCTCCCCGTTCGCTGTCGATTCGTCGACGGAGACGGCACAGTCGTGGTCGACGGGGAGCACGCCCCGAACGTCCCGTTCGTAGATGAGTCGATCCAGATAGTCGAACAGCAGCGCTTCCCGACTCTCGGCGCGCTCTTCGACGGAGAACCGTTCGCCGCCGGAGGGATACGTTTCACACATCGCCTCAGTGAGTCCCTCCGCAACGGCTGCAAACGCCTCCCCCAGCGTGGCGCCGGTCGCCTCGACGGCGACGTCGGCCGTGTGGTCCCGCAGCGTGTACTCCATACGGGGTATTTTGCTGGGGGAGGTAGTATTCGCTTCGGCCCAGTGGAGTTAACTGCTATCGCACAGTAACAGCGAGTAGTGAGCGTCAGGGTGGAGAAACGGATCGACGAACCCGGGGACAGCGAACACCTCGAGCTCGCCTGGGAGCTCAAAGAGCGGATCCGCCGGGAGGAGAACGTCCTGAAACAGCGGAAGGGCTTTTTCAGGAACGCCTACCGCCGGGCAACCTCTCACCTCTACTTCGAGGACGACGAACTTGCGGGGTTCGCCTCCGTCCGACGTGACGGCTACATCCTGTTTCTCGCGGTCACCCCCGAATTCCGTGGACAAGGATACGGCGAACGTCTCGTCGCGGACGTCGCCGCGAACCACCGGACAGTGACTTGCCACGCCCGAACCACGAACGAGAACGCCCTCGAATTCTACCGTCATCTCGGTTTCGACGTCGACCGACACATCCGCAACTACTACGAGGACGGCGGCGACGCCTACTACCTCAAGCTCGGGGACGGCGGGCTCACGGAGAAGCTGTCGAACCTCATCCGGCGGTGACGCCGGTGGCGGCCGATCCCGGAATAGCTGTCAGCAGCCACAATCAGCCTGCGGTGTTCTCTTCCCGGAGCTCCGCGTACAGTTGTTCTGCTGCCCGGCGGACCGCTTCGTCGCTCGACAGTTCCGGTTCGTACCCCAGCGACGAGAGCCGTTCGACGTCCAGGCGCATCCGCGGGACGTCACCCTCCCAGCCGCGGTCGCCGCCGGTGTACTCGTAGCCGGGATCGACGCCCATCACGGCACAGACGACGTCGGCGATTCGGGTGACAGAGGTGGTCGTTTCCGTCCCGAGATTGTACACGTTGTACTGGTCGTCGGCGTGTTCGACGACGTGGCGGATCGCGTCCACGCAGTCGGTGACGTGCATGTACGACTTCTCCTGACGGCCGTCGCCCAGAATCTCGAGCGTGTCTGGATCAGCAAGCAGTTTTTCGATGAAGTCCGGCACCACGGTTCCCCGCTGGTGGGGACCGACGATGTTCGCGAACCGGAACACCCACGACTGGATCCCGTAGGTGTGAGCGTACGTCGAGGTAAGCGCCTCGTCGGCGAGTTTGGCGGAGCCGTAGACGCTGATCGGCTCGAGGGGAGCGTGATCTTCGGGCGTCGGACGGGGTGCCTCCCCGTACACCGTCGAGGAGGAGGTGAATGCGAAGGCGTCGACGCCGACCTCGTCCATCCGTTCGAGCACGTTGTACGTCATCTGGGTGTTCTCCTCGAACAGCAGTCGACCGTCCGTGAAGTTCGTGTCCGTGTACGCCGCCAGGTGGAAGACGACGTCGAGATCCGGCGTCACGACGTCGGCGACGTCGCCACTGTCGCACATGTCGGCTTCGACGAACTCGACCCCGTCGGGGAGCCGGTCGGGATCGCCCTTCGAGCAGTCGTCTGCGACGCGGACGTGATCGGCGTCCTCCAGAAGCGCCGCCGCGAGGTGCGATCCAACCAGTCCCGCGCCGCCGGTCACCAGCACGCGGGCGTCGGTGAGATCCATGTCCGGGCGATCCGTGGCGGGGGACAAGTGCGTTCCGGTCGACGATCCGGTCGGCCCGTGCCGAAAGCTATACCGGGGTTCCCCACGGCCTCCGCGTATGGATCGCGTAGCGATAATCGGCGCGTCGATGACGCGGTTCGGCGACCGCGAGGCGTGGATCAGGGAACTACTCGCGGAGGCGGGCGCAGCGTGTCTCGAGAACGCCGGCGTCACCCCCGACGAGATAGCGCACCTGTACGTCTCGAACATGGCAAGCGGCGAGTTCGAGGGACAGACCGGCGTAGTGAACGCGCTCGCACACGACCTCTCTGCGCTGCCGGCGTACACCCAGCGGATCGACCAGACCTCCTCCTCGGGCGGTGCCGGCGTGTACGCGGCCTGGCAGTCGGTGGCGTCTGGCGCCTCCGAGATGACGCTTCTCGTGGGCGGGGAGAAGATGACCCACCGGTCGACCGCGGAGGCGACCGACGTGATCGCGTCGCTTACCCACCCGGTCGAGTACAAACACGGCGTCACGCTCCCGTCGTTTGCGGGCCTTACCGCCCGGCTGTACCTCCACGAGTACGACGCTCCGCGGGAGAGCCTCGGGAAGGTGGCGGTCAAGAACCACCGCAACGGGATCGACAATCCCCACGCTCAGTTCCGCAAGGAGGTCGACCTCGAGACGGTGCTTGAATCACCGATCGTCGCCGACCCCCTCCGGCTGTACGACTTCTGTCCGATCACTGATGGCTCCGCTGCACTCCTGTTTTGTCCCGAGTCCCTCGCGCGGGAGCGTGGATTCGATCACGTCGTTGTCTCTGGAATCGGCGGCGCGACCGACACCCACGTCGTTCACGAGCGGGACGATCCGACGACGATGCGGGGTGTCGTGGAGTCCTCGGAGATCGCCTACCGGATGGCGGACCGGGGTCCCGAGGACATCGACGTGGCCGAACTCCACGACATGTTCACGATCCTCGAGTTCCTGCAAAGCGAGGATCTCGGGTTCTTCGAGAAGGGGGCCGGCTGGAAGGCCGTCGAGGAAGGCGTCACCGACCGGGACGGGGAGTTGCCGATCAACACCTCCGGCGGCCTCAAGTCCAAGGGTCACCCTCTCGGGGCGTCCGGCGTCGCCCAGGTGTACGAGATCTACCAGCAACTGCTCGGCGAGGCCGGCCCCAGACAGGTCGACGCCGAGGTCGGACTCGCATGCAACGTCGGCGGGTTCGGAAACTGCGTGACCACGACGATCATGGAGGCCGGCGATGTCTGAGCGCGACACAGAGTCCGAAGTTCGGCCGGAACTGAGTGCGGTCAGATACGACGACGGCACGATCACGTATCCTGGACATCCTGTCGGTCGCAACGGCGGCGAACCCGTCGAGGAAATCGACCTCGGCGATCGCACTGCGACGGTCGTGACCTGGACGACCTCGACGGCGACGCCGCCGGGCGTCCGCGAGCCGAACCATCTCGCGATCGTCGAGTTCGACCTCGAGGGCGAGTCAGTTCGGGCGATCGGCCAGCTCACGACTGGCGACGTCGAAATCGGCGACCGGGTCGAGCCGGTCTACTGCACCCAGCTTCGCGACCCCGAGGCCGGGATCCGGGAAGCCGACAGCCAGGAGTGGGACGGATTCATGTTCGAACCAGTAGCCGACGGATGAATCCCGCCGTGGATGGCTACCCGCCCTCGAACTCCACGCCGGTGATTTCGAAGCGCGCACCCCCGTTCGTGCCTTCGGTGACGCGGATCTCCCATCCGTGTGCTTCGACGATCTCTTTGACGATGCTCAGTCCGAATCCGGTGCCTTCGGGGGACGACGAGTAGCCCGCTTCGAACACCTCGTCGCGATCGCTCTCCGGGATTCCGGGACCGTCGTCCTCCACGTAGAACCCGTCCTCGTCGTCGAGTTCGCCGATCCGCACCGAAACATCTGCCCCACCGTGTTCGGCTGCGTTTCGAAGGAGGTTTTCGAACACCTGTTTGAGGCGGTTCCGGTCGGCCAGCACGGTTCGCTCGAGGTCGACGACGACTGCCGAGTTGTCGATTTCGACGTTCCCGGCACAGCCGTCGATGAGAGCTGGGAGCTCGACCCGCTCGCCGGTACTCACTGACGTTCCTTCCCGGGCCAGCGTGAGGAGGTTCTCGATCAGCGTTTCTATCCGACCGTGCATCCGCTCGACGTGGTCCAGATGGTCGCTGTCACACTCCTCGCGAGCGAGTTCGAGCCGTCCTCGGGCGACGCTCAACGGGTTGCGCAGGTCGTGAGAGACCACGGAGGTAAACTCCTCGAGTCGCTCGTTTTGTCGTTCCAGTTCCCGCTCGCGCTCGGTGCGATCGGTGACGTCCCGGTACACCCACAGGTGGCCCTCGCTTTCCGAGAGTTCGATCGGACGGTAGCTCCGCTCGAACGTTCGTCCGTCCGCCAGTGTCAGTGGCTCGTTGTCGACTGGGTCACGGTCGGCGATCAGGTCGTCGATGCGCTCGACGAATTCCGTGGGTCGTTCGAATTTCTGGCTGACGTCGCGGGCAATCCGATCACAGTCCTCGCCGACGAGTTCCTCGGGACTGGCCGGGAACTCGAACAGCTCGAACAGCCGCTCGTTGGCGAGCAGGACGCGACGCGACTCGTCTTCGACGAGGATGCCCTGCGGTAACGCGTCGAACAGCGTCGACAGCACCGCGTTCGTGCGTTCGAGCTCTCGAACTTGCTGTTCGTCCGTGATGTCCACGAACAGTCCGTGGGTTCCGACGATCTCACCGTCCGTATTCTGTCGGGGTGACGCGCGCATGACGGTGAGCAGTTCCTCGCCATCGCGTGTCACGAGGGTCCGCTGTTCCCGGACGAAATCGCCGTCGAGTGCGCGTCGATACCCGTCCTCCGAGAGGAGTTGTTCCGCCGACTCCGTGGTGTAGTAGTCGGCAAGCCGGGTGTCGGACAGTTCCTCGCGAGTGTATCCGAGCCGATCGGCGAACGTCCGGTTGCAGTCCTCGATGACCGGCCCGTCGCCGGTGGCCCGAGTGGACACGAGCATCACGGGAGCGTCTTGGAACAGGGTGCGGTACTGGTCGGTGTACTGCTGTTGGAGTTCGATGCGCCTGTGCGCATGAGCGATGGTCTCGCCGAGGTTCGACAAAAGCTCCCGTTCGTGTTCGTCGAACGCGTACTTCGTGTCGGCGTAGACGTTCAACACGCCGTACAGTGTGTCGTTATAAATAAGGGGGACTGCCGCGCTGGATCCGTAGCCGTATTCGAGCGCCCGGTCGCGCCACGGTTCGTACTCCGGGGTCTCCGGGATGTTCTGGAGCACGGTTAACTCCCTGTTTCTGATTGCTCTCCCGGTCGGTCCCTGTCCCGTCGGACTGTCGTCTGCAGTGATCTCGAGTCCCTCGAGATATCCGTCTCCGGTCCCGGCGGAGGTTCGAGGTTCGACGGTGTCGGTGTTCTCGTCGTACTCGCCGATCCAGGCGAACCTGTACGGCTCGGAGTCGCTGATGATCTCACAGACGCGTTCGTCGATCTCGTCCCGCGTCGAGGCACGAACCAGCGCCCCGTTGATGCGCCTGACCACGACGTTGATCCGGTGTTCCACTGCCGTCTGCTCGCCGGTCCGAGTGTCCTCGACCGCGTTCCGGATTCGGGTTGCAAGCAGTTCGTGTGGGTCGTCCCCGGCGCTCGTCTGGAGGTAGTCAGTCACACCGGCGGAGATCGCCTCGCTCGCGATCTCTTCGGATCCATTGTCCGGACGAAGGACGAACGGACAGGTCGACTCACGCTCACGAACAGCGTCCAGGAGCTCGATTCCATTCGTCTCCGGCAGCTCGTGGACGGCGACGACACAGTCGACGTCCCGATCGGACAGTACCGCCAGGCCGTCCGCGGCGCTGCTGGCGGTCAGCACGGTTATCTCCCGGTCCACTCCTTCGATGGCTGTCCGGATTCGCTCGGACCGCTCCCGATCACCGTCGACGTACAGCACCTGGATCGGCTCAGCAACTGGACGCATCTGTCATCTCCCACGCTCGTTTCATGAGTCGATCGTTACAGTTGTCGTCTGGCGGTTACGGCGACGGAACGTAAAGATACTGAAAGGCAGTTAGCTCCGGCGCTGGATCTCCTCGCGCAACACGTCGCTTACGAGTTCGCCGTCGGCCTTTCCACGGAGCGCACCCATACACTCGCCCATCAACCCGGAGAAGGCACCCATTCCCTCCGATTCGATCTGGTCGGCGTTGCGTTCGACCACCTCGACGACCGCTTCTCGAACCTCGCTTTCGTCGACTCCTGCGACGCCCGCCTCGTCGATCGCATCCTCGAGTGACAACACCGGATCGTCCGCGAGAGTCCGGAGCACGTCTTCGACACCCTCCTTCGCGAGGTCGCCGTCCTCGACGAGTTGCAGCACCCCGAGGTAGTGGTCGTCCTCGAGGTTCTCGACGGCCACGTCATCGCGACGGAGCTCGGTCGTAGTGCTCTCCAGAACCGAGGCCGCGAACGTCGCATCGACGCCCGCCTCGACGGCGGACTCGAACAGCGGCATTCGCCGGCCGTATGCAACCTGTCGGGCCAGTCCCTCGTCGAGGCCCAGCTCGTCGCGGTAGCGCTCGACTTTCTCGGTGAGCAGTTCTGGGGTCTCGACGTCGGAGGGATCCGGCTCGACCGGCGGTACGTCGGTCTCGGGGTACATCCGAGCCGCACCGGGGAGCGGTCGGAGGTATCGTGTCGTCCCGTCGTCGTTTGCACCCCGGGTTTCCTCGGGCACGCCTTCGAGCGCCGTTTCCGCCCGTTCGGCGACGGCGTCGATCGCCAATTCCGCGGTCTCTGTGCCGTCGGCCACGATCGCGACCGCATCTTCCGCCCCGGCGTCGACTGCCTCCCGAAGCGCCTCGACTTCGGCTTCGGTCACCCCGTAGGCCGGGAGTTCGTCGGTGTGGAAGATCCCGCCTGCGCCGTGGCGTTTCGCGTGATCGGAAAACTCGGTTCCGAGACGGCGATCGGGCTGGATCTCCCTGCCGACGAGCCCGTCGAACCCTTCCAGACGGACCGCGTACACGCTCCCGCCGTCATCGACGGCACCCCGGACGACTCCCGAGTCGGTGTCGTCGAACACGTCGGTCACGTTGACGGGATCGGCGACGCTTGCGCCCCGATCGGCAAGTTCGTCGGCGATCTCCAGCAGCTCCACTTGACGCCGCACCTCGAGCTCCACGATGTCGGCGATCTCGCCGAGCTCCTGGACGCCCTTGATCTCCACGCGGGCCCCCTCCGCGATCGAGACGTTGACGTCCTGTCGAATGGTTCCCAGACCGCGCTTTACGCGGCCGGTCGACCGGAGCAGCATTCCGATCCGCTCTGCGGCCTCCTGGGCCTGTTCGGGGGAGCGAATGTCGGGCCCGGTTCCGATCTCGACGAGCGGGATCCCGAGCCTGTCGAGGCTGTAGACGACACCGTGGTCCCGCTCTTCGACGCGCTGTGCCGACTCCTCTTCGAGCAGGAGATCGACGATGGAGATCGCGCCCTCGCTCGTCTGGATCTCGCCGTCCTGTCCGAGCAGCATCGACCGCTGGAAGCCGGAGGTGTTGGAGCCGTCGATGACGAGCTTTCGCATCACGTGCGCCTGGTCGACGACGTCGACGTCCAGCAGGCTGGCGATCTGTAGCGCGACCTCGAGCGCCTCCTCGTCGACCCGACGGGGTGGCTCGTCGTCTTCCTCGACGAGACAGGTGGTGTCGTACGCGAGGTACTCGAACTCCCTGTCGACGCGGCTCTCCTCCAGTGCCGCGTCGTCGAGTTCTCCGAGTTCGCTTTTCGTCGGGTGGAGATACCGGGTGATCGTCCGCTCGGCCTCCTCGGGTTCCCGCAACGCCGTCGGCGAATCACAGAAGAGCTTGGTCTCGGTGTCCAGCTGCTGGTGGATCTCCAGGCCGGCGACGAGCCCGAGATCCCCGTAGTCGTACGCGGAGTCGCTGTCGGTCATTATCGGACGTGTGCGGTCGGACGGTAAAAAGGTGGCTCGATACGCTTTCCGGCCGCTCGCTGTCGGTGGCTGTCGTTCCGTTTCGGCGGCCGTCTCCCGATGTCTACTACCTTTAGTCGCCGATAAAGTAGTTTATACCCCACATAAAGTATTTTATAAGCGGTGTCAGTTGTTTCACTTGTACGTGTGACAACCTCATGTACCGAACAATTCTCATCCCGACGGACGGAAGCGACGAGGCCGAAGCTGCTGCCAAAAAAGGTGTCGAGCTCGCCGCCGAGCTCGGCGCACAAGTCCACGCCCTGCACGTGATCGATCCAGAGGTGGGCGGGCAGCCGTTCAAGTTGCAACGCAAAAAAGAGGGGATAGAAGAGCTTCGCGAACACGGTCTCGAGATGACGGGTCGGATCGCCGAACTGGCCGAGGAGGCAGGCGTCGACTGCGAACAGGCGGTCGAACAGGGCAAGCCCTACGAGGCGATCGTCGACTACGTCGAGGAGAACGGACTCGACGCGATCGTCATGGGGACGCGGGGACGCGGCAACATCGAGAGCTTCCTCGTCGGCAACGTCACGGAGAAAGTCGTCCGGACCGCGGACGTTCCGGTGATGACAGTTCGTAAATCCACGAAGCCGGTGTGACGACGGGAGCCGGTGTGACGACGGGAAACCGTCCCCGTCGACTTATGTAGGAAAGCGCCGAAATCCCCCGTGTGAACAGCGCTGTGTCATCCCGCTCCGGGGACGAAACGGGGCCCGATCGGCCCGGATCGCGGATCGCGACGACGGGAAGGCTGGTACGGGAGGTCGTAGCCGTCGTTCGCGACCAGCAGGTCACGTTTCTCGCTGCCAGCGTCGCCTACTACGCGTTCGTCTCGCTTTTCCCGGCGCTTCTGCTCGTTGTCGCTCTCTCTACGACGTTCTTCGGCGAACGGATGGCGGCGACGCTCGTGAGCCTCGTCGCCGGGATTATCACGCCGGAAGGCGAACAGATAATCCAAGGGGCGATCGCTGGGGCGGAAGGCCGGGTCGGGGCAACGGTCGTCGGCGTCGTTGGACTGATCTGGTCGGCACTGAAGGTGTTTCGCGGGCTGGACGTCGCCTTCATGCGCGTGTACGACTCCGAGAAGTCGATCGGGCTCCTCGACGAACTTCTGGATGCCGTTCTCGTCGCCGCAAGCATCGGCCTGGGGGCGGTGCTCATGGTTGTCACGGCGGGCGTGGTTGCCGCCCTGAATGTGGGTCCGCTGTTCGGGATCACGAGCGTGCTCGCGTTGCCGATCGTGCTCGCAGTCGTCTTCTTCCCGCTGTATTACCTGCTTCCTTACCCGGAAGTGACGGCTCGCGAAGTGCTTCCCGGAACGATATTCGCCGCGGTCGGCTGGACGGTGTTGCAGGCGGGGTTCCAGGTGTACGCCGGCGCGGCCGGACAGTATCAGGTGTACGGGCTCGTCGGCGGTATCCTGTTGATCGTTACCTGGCTGTACTTCGCGGCGATCGTGCTCCTGGTCGGGGCCGCGATCAACGCCGTGCTCGACGGAGATGGAGACAGCGAACCGCCATCTGAGGGCGACTCGTCGCCCTCGCGAGGGATCAGCCGGTTGCGTGATACCTTCACCAACCGGGAGGGGGTACGACGACGGCCCGACGGGTCGACGGACCGGCAACTACAACAGTCCCCCGTTCGTGTGGGGGGACGTATGGCGGACGACGACCGCGACGATGGCGAATCGACGGAGGGGTCCGACGACGCCCCGTCCGCGGATCCGACCGACGGCGTGAGGGGCGCCCCCGACGTGGCGGCGATGCAAACGGAGCTGGAGGAGCTGCGCGCCCGGCTCGAGGAGTTCGAAGGTGACGTCGAACGGCGGACCGTCGAGAAGCCGGAACTCGAGGCCGAACTGAAACGATATGTTCGGTCCCGCCTCCGGCGCGGACACGCTCGAGGGTGGGGGCCGTATCTGGTGTTGCTGTACGGGGTTGTTCTCACCCTCGGGGCGTTTTATTATCTCTCGGGCGGCTGGGCGATCGCCGCGATGATCGTGCTGTTCCTCTCGACACTCGGGCTGTACGTGCTGTTCGTGCTGGTCGGTATCGGCTTGAATGCGCTGGGAACCCCGTGGAAGGCGATCGATTTCGTCCGCGAGAGGCGGTAACGCAAACGAGCCGGAGATCACTCCCCGCCGCTGCGGAAAAGCGTCAGCTCCTCGACCTCGTAGATGTTGATCAGTTCGTTGATTATTTCGTCGTACTCCTCGTCTTCTTCCCGGAGGCGGTCGAGGCGGTCGATCGTTTCCTCGTCGAGGTGAACCTGGGGCATCTCATCTGCGGCAACGGTGGCCGGCGATAAAAGGCTGCGGGTGCGGGCCGGTTTCGGCGGCTGTCGTGTCGACGCTGTCGGCCGATAAGGCGTTCAGTCCGCGACGGCAGGTTCCGGCGTCTCCGCCGTTAGTTCCCGGAGATACCCCTGGAGATACGCGCCCAGGAACATCCCCGCGATGCCGTACAGAATGATCACGTTCCCGATACCCAGGCTGGCGTACGCCGCTCCCGGGCAGATCCCGGACAGGCCCCAGCCGACACCGAAGATTCCGCCCCCGAGGATGACGTTTCTGTCCATCGACTTCAACCGCCGCCGGTACGGGTCGCCGGTAAGCGGCGCGCGCCTTCCGGAGCGGACCAGCCCGAACACGGAGATCCCGACGACGACCGCCGCCCCGCCCATGACGAAAAGGAGCCCGAGATCCCGAAACTGCAGGAACTCGAGGACGATCTCCGGCCGTGCCATCCGACTCACTGAAAGCCCCGCGCCGAAGATAACGCCCCCGAGGAAGACGGTGGGGAGAAACAGCGGATGCTGGTCGCGACCGCCGTCGGTTTCCCCGGAGCTTCCCTCTTCGGCGGTCGGACTCACGGCCGCACCCCCATCGCGAACACCAGTTGCGCGACGCCGATCGCGACGAGCATGAACACGGCGACGTTGAGGATCGACGTCCGGGAGCCGGAGCCGACTCCACAGACCCCATGTCCCGACGTACAGCCCTTCCCGAGGCGGGTCCCGACGCCGATGAGGATTCCCCCGACGAACAGCCGCCACGGCTGGACGTCGGTCAGCCAGCCGAACTCGCCGGCGACGACGGAGTAGCCCGCCGCGCCCGCGACGATCCCGAGTGTGAACACTACCCGCCAGTCACGGGAGCCGACGAACCGCGGCTGCTGGAACCGCCGGAGCCGGGAGGCGTACGACAGCGTCGATTCGAGGAACGTGCTCGCGCCCGCCGGGATCGCCGTCGCAGCGTAGATGACGACAGTTCCCAGCCCGATGAGCAGTCCGCCGAGGAGGTAGTGTTCCCACCCGCGGGGGAACAGCTCGGAGCCGAGAAGTCCGATCCCCAGCTCCCCCAGTTGTACGGTCGATTCGATCATCGTTTCCCGTCAGTGAGGGACCGACGTTCAAAAGTTACACGTCCAGCGCACCGGTTGCCGCCGTCGACGACGCGTCATTCGTCGGTCCGTTCGCGATACAGTTCGCGAAACACCAGCGTCGGAAACAGCGGTTCGATCCGGCTGGGGGGTCGTCCCCGGCTTCCGGACGCTTCCGCCGGCTCTCGGTCCAGGATGCCTTCCTCGGCGAGTTCGTACAGCATCCGCCGGACGGTTCCCGCAGAGAGTTCGATCCCGGAAGACGTGGCGAGCGCGTCGGTCGCTTTCGTCACCGACGTCCGGTCGTCACGGGGGAGATCGACCAGCGCGGCGAGCACGCGCTGCCAGTTCTTCGGTAACGAGAGCACCCGTCCGAGCGCGATACACGGGCGGGGAACGGCGTCGATGCCGGCGTCGAGATCGGACGGTCGGATCGTGTCGGTACCGTTCCGTTCCGCGAGGACAGCACTGCCGAACACCGCAGCCAGGGCGTCGTGTGCGTCGCCCTCGGCCCAGACGGCGAGTTCCCGGAGCTGTTCGTGGGTCACCGCGTTTCGGGAGAGCCCGGCGGACGTGCGGTCGGTGAGGACGTCGACCATCGCGTGACGCCGGAACGCCGGAACCTCGACGACCTGGTCCGGCTCGGTCGAGTACACGTCGGGGGAGTCCCGACCGATACCGATCCAGACGAACGTACCCTCCACGGTGGCGAGCGTTTCCGCGACCGACGTGAGGTCGTGTGTGCGCGGTTCCCCGACGTGATCGACCGCGACGACGACGCCATCGCGGCCGTCGATCTCCCGGGAGATCTGCTCCCGGATCCGTCCGGTGCTCACTCCCTGGGTGGGTGCGGGACGATCGAGCAGTCCGTTCAGCACGGCCGCAAGCAGGGCGAACTCGCTGTCCGCATCGCGTGCGTCGACGTACACGAACGGTGGCGTCTTCGGACGCTCGGTTCTCGTCGTCGTGTGGATGCCACGGTGTTGTTCCCGCGAGACGCCGGCGAGGAGATCGAAGGTGGCTTTCACAAGCGCGGTTTTGCCGGCTCCTTTCGGCCCCCAGACGTACGTCGACGGGGGAAGCGCCCCCGAAAATGCCGGCTCGAGTGCGTCCAGAATCCGCTCGAGTGAAGCCTCGCGTGCGACAGGCTCCGGTGGATGAGACACCGGACTGACCGCGGCGTAGTCCCGGACGAGCTGCCGGCTCCGGTTCCGCCGTAGCCGTCTGGTAATTCGTTCCTCGAGGTTCATCTGTCGGATGGATGTCGGCGTGTAGCCGTGTTCGATCTCACTCGTCCGGCTCGATCGCCCAGCCTTTCGCACGGTCGACTGCTTCCTTCCAGCGGTCGTACCGCCGTTCGATATCGCGTCTGTCACCGCCCGGTTCGAAGGTCCTGTCGATCCGCCAGTTCTCCCGGAGCTCGTCGAGGTCCTCCCAGTATCCGACCGCGAGGCCGGCCGCGTACGCCGCCCCCAGCGCGGTCGTCTCGTCGACTTCCGGTCTGACGATCTCCGTGTCGACGATGTCGGCCTGGATCCCACACAGGAAGTTGTTCTTCACCGCGCCGCCGTCGACGCGAAGCTGTTCCGGCTTGACGTCGGCGTCGGCGGCCATCGCCTCGGCGACGTCTCGCGTCTGGTAGGCAATCGACTCGAGGGTCGCCCGCACGAGATGTTCCCTCCGGGTGCCGCGGGTCATGCCGACGATCGTTCCCCGCGCACGCTGATCCCAGTGGGGCGCACCGAGGCCCGTAAACGCCGGAACCAGATACACTCCGTCGGTCGATTCGACTGATCGTGCGAGTTCCTCGGTCTGGGCCGGATCCTCGATCAGATCGACGTCCTCCAGCCACTCGATCGCCGCGCCGGTGATGAAAATCGACCCCTCGAGGGCGTACTGGATCGGCTCGCCCGAACGCTGGAACGCCACCGTCGTGAGCAGGCCGTGTTCGGAGTCGACTGCCTTTTCGCCGGTGTTCATCAGGAAGAAACTCCCAGTACCGTAGGTGTTTTTCGCCTCGCCGGGGGTGAAACACGTCTGTCCGAACAGCGCCGCCTGCTGGTCGCCCAGCGCGCCCGCGACGGATACCTCCGCGCCGAGAAAGCCGTCCGGATCAGTCGTCCCGTAGGTCTCCTCGTCGGAGGAGGGCCGAACTTCCGGGAGCATCTCGCGGGGCAGCGAAAACTCCGCGAGCAGCTCGTCGTCCCACTCCCCAGAGCGGATGTCGTACAGCATCGTCCGGGAGGCGTTCGTCACGTCGGTCACGTGCTCCCCCGTGAGGTTCCAGATCAGCCACGTGTCGATCGTCCCGAACAGGATCTCGCCGTTTTCGGCCCGTTCGCGGACGTCCTCGTGGCGTGCGGGTTCCACCTCGATCGGGTCGGCGTTCTCCAGCAGCCACTCCGCTTTCGTCGCCGAAAAGTACGCATCGGGCTCTAGTCCCGTCTTCGTTCGGATCTTTTCTTCCCAACCGTTTTCGCGCAACTGTTCGACCCGTTCCGTGGTCCGTCGGTCCTGCCAGACGATCGCGTCGTGGATCGGCCTCCCGGTCTCCCGCTCCCACAAAAGCGTCGTCTCCCGCTGGTTGGTCACTCCGATCGCTGCCAGTTCATCCGGCGCAACGGACGCCTTCGAGAGCGCACGCTCGATGACCGCCCGTGTGTTCTTCCAGATCTCTTCGGGATCGTGTTCGACCCAGCCCGGGGAGGGGTACAGCTGCTCGTGTTTCCGGTACGCGTTTCCGACGACCGTGCCGTCGTGGTCGAACAGCATGAACCGCGTCCCGGTCGTCCCCTGATCGATCGCTCCGACGTATCGTTGCATGGTTCGTTACGCTCGGTGAAGCGTCATCGATAACTGTCGTGGAACGGGGCCATAATCTTTCCCCTGACGCGGGTCACCACGGGGAGACCGCGCTGCAGGGTCGTTGAAACGAGATATCGTTATCGACGCTCCGGAATCGGAGATAACATAAAGTGCGTGCGGACGAACGTCGAAACGGAAATGACCCAATCAGCCGACGTGATCGTCGTCGGCGGCGGATCGACTGGCTGCGGGATCGTCAGGGATCTGGCGATGCGCGGGCTGGACGCCGTCCTCGTCGAGAAGGGGACCCTCACCCACGGGACGACCGGGCGGATGCACGGACTGCTCCACAGCGGAGGTCGCTACGCGGTGTCGGACCGCAAGAGTGCCCGGGAGTGTATGGCCGAAAACAGGATTCTGCGGGAGATCGCCGGACACTGTATCGAAGACACCGGCGGGCTGTTCGTAAAGCGGCCCGAGGACAGCGAGGAGTACTTCGAAGAGAAACTCGAGGGATGCAAAGCGTGTGACATCCCGGCGGAAGTCATCTCACGCGAGGAGGCCCGACGTCGAGAGCCGTATCTCGCGGGCGACGTCGACAAAGCAATCACCGTTCCCGACGCGGCGATCGATCCCTTCCGGCTCTGTGTGGCCAACGCTGCGGATGCGGAGAACCACGGCGCCCGGATCGAAACCCATGCAGAGGTCGTCGACGTACTCGTCGAGGGCGGCGAGGTCGTCGGCGTGGAAGTCGAACACGACTCGGGGCCGGGGAAACGAGTCCACCGGACGCCCGGGACGACCGAACGCATCGAGGCGGACCACGTTGTGAACGCGACCGGGGCCTGGGCCGGACGGATCGGGGATCTCGCTGGGGTCGACATCGAGGTCAGACCGTCGAAGGGCGTGATGACGGTGATGAACGTGCGGCAGGTCGACACCGTGATCAACCGGTGTCGACCCAAAGGCGACGCCGACATCGTCGTCCCCCACGAGACTGCGTGCATCCTCGGCACCACCGACGAGGAGGTCGAGGATCCCGAGGAGTATCCCGAAGAGCAGTGGGAAGTCGACCTGATGATCGACACGCTCGCGGAACTGCTCCCGGTCCTCCGGGAGTCTAGAACGCTGCGGTCGTTCTGGGGCGTGCGACCGCTTTATGAGCCCCCCGGAACGGGAACGGACGATCCGACCGATATTACGAGGGACTACTTCCTGTTGGATCACGACGACCGCGACGACCTTCCCGGACTGACGACCGTCGTGGGGGGCAAGCTCACCACCTACCGCCTGATGGCCGAGGACGTCGCCGACCACGTCTGCGATCGCCTGGGTGTCGACGCCGACTGCGAAACCGCCGATCACCCCCTCCCCGGATCCGAGGAGCCCGACGCCCTCGAGAGATACATGAACCAGTTCGGGCTCCGGTCGCCGGTGAGCCGACGGAGTGTCCAACGGCTCGGATCGCGATCGCCCGACGTGCTCGACACCGACGGGCCGAACCCGGTGATCTGCGAATGTGAGGCGGTCACTCGCGCGGAACTCCAGGACGCGATCGCGCAGGCAGGATCCGACTTGAACGGCGTCCGCCTCCGAACCCGGGCCTCGATGGGGAACTGTCAGGGCGGCTTCTGCAGCCATCGAATGGCGGCAGAACTGTATCCGGAGTACGGGGAGGCGATCGCCCGGGAGGCGCGCGAGGAGTTGTACCGCGAGCGATTCAAGGGCGTCAGACACTCTCTGTGGGGCGAACAGCTATCGCAGGCGATGCTCACGCACATGCTCCACGCGACGACGATGAACCACGACTGTGATCCCGCTGGTCGGCGGGACGTACGGAAAGAAGAGATCGACTTCGACGCGTTCGACCCGGGAACCGAACGCGGCACGTCGGGAGGGAGTCATGGGGCTTGAAAGCGACGTGCTCGTGATCGGCGGCGGACTCGCGGGGACGACCGCGGCGATCTCGGCCGCCCGGGAGGGTGCAGACGTCAGGCTCGTCTCCCACAAAAAAAGCACTCTCCGACAGTCATCCGGGCTCGTCGACGCACTCGGATACGTCCCGAAACGCGAGGATGGCGAGTCCGATCTCGGTTCCGGTTCCGGTTCTGGTTCCGGGTCTGGATCCGAGCGAGCTTCCGAGTCCACGCTCCGCGGCCCGGTAGTGAATCCGTACGACGCGATCGAAGACCTTCCCGAGGAACACCCCTACTCGATCGTCGGCTCCGAGGCCGTCGCCGAGGGGTTCGCGCTGTTCGACGAGCTCGTCGGCGACGCCTACCGGGGGGGACACACCGACAGCAACGCGCTCGTACCGACGTTCGGCGGGACGGTCAAACCGACCGCGCGCTACCCGGCGGCGACGGCGGCCGGCGTCGCCAGCGACGAGCGCCCGATGTTCGTCGTCGGGTTCCGGTCGCTTTCGGAGTACGACGCGGGCGCGCTCGCCGACGGGCTGTCGGCGTCCGGCGTTCCGTTCCCGGTGGCGGGCGCGGAGGTCAAGTTCGCCGAGGCGTTCCGGGACGACGCGAAGA
Source organism: Halalkaliarchaeum sp. AArc-GB (assembly GCF_031432225.1). Classification (NCBI taxonomy): domain Archaea; kingdom Methanobacteriati; phylum Methanobacteriota; class Halobacteria; order Halobacteriales; family Haloferacaceae; genus Halalkaliarchaeum; species Halalkaliarchaeum sp. AArc-GB. The sequence continues at coordinate 90,714 of NZ_JAVKGM010000012.1, forward strand.
TCACCCGCTTTGCCAGGGCGCTCGACGACGACGAGCCGATCGACGGTGTTCCGGCCCGAAAAGCGCTGACGACGGCAGTCGAACCGCAGCTGGCGGAGTTCGCCGATTCGGTGGCTGACGCGTCCGACATCCGGGTCGGATTTCCGGCGTTTCTGGGCGAGGACCGTGCCGACCAAATCCGGGAGGAACTCGGAGATCGTCTCGGTGCGGAGGTGTTCGAGATCCCGATGGGGCCGCCGAGCCTTCCGGGTCTCAGGCTCGAGGACCTGTTGCTCGAGCAACTGGACGCGGCGGGAGTCAGCTTCGAGACGGGTGTAAGAGCCGTCGATCGAACGGTCGGCACGGACGGCGCCGTCGAGACCGTCGTGGTCGATCGGAACGGAACGGGGGTCCCCTACGCCGCCGACGCCGTCGTTCTCGCGACGGGTGGGCTGATCGGAAAGGGATTACAGTCGGATCGAAAACGCGTGACGGAACCCGTCTTCGACTGTCCGGTCGCCCATCCGGCGGATCGATACGACTGGTTCCTCGACGACGCGTTCGGCGACCACCCCTTCGCCAGGTTCGGCCTCGCGACGGACAATCGGCTTCGACCCGTCGATCCGTCCGGCGACGGCGAGCCGGAGTATCCGAACCTGTTTGCCGCCGGCGCGGTGCTCGGCGGTGCCGACGTCGCTCGGGAGAAGTCGGCAAGCGGCGTCTCGCTGGCCACCGGCGTCGTCGCCGGGAGGGGTGCCGCCGCGGTTGCAAACGACACCACACTGGAGGCAAACCGATGAGCAACCACCAGCCACCGTGCGACGACGACGCGGTCGAACCGATCGAGGTGTTCCCCGAACGGGAACTGGACCTCAGGGCGGGCGCCGACGCCTGCTACAAGTGCACCACCTGCGAGACGTCGTGTCCGGTCGCAGCGGTCGACGACGAGTTCCCGGGGCCGAAGTTCCAGGGGCCCGAACAGTGGCGTCTCAAGCGAAAGGAGGACGCGGACATCGACGACTCGATCCTCTCGTGTTCGAACTGCCTCCGCTGTGATAGTGCCTGTCCCTCGGAGGTACCGCTGGCCCAGATGCACAACGAGGCCAGGGGCGAATACGTCGACGAACAGATGAACAAGTTATCCCGGGAGTACCTCAGAAACCGGATCCTGGCGAACTACGGCCTCCTGGCTAAAGTCGGTAGCAAGGTCCCGAGATTGGTCAACTTCGTGATGGGACTGAGCGTGACCCGGAAGCTCAACGAGAAACTGCTCGGGCTTCCGAGCGAGCGGGAGTTCCCCGCGTTCGCGACACAGACGTTCCGGGAGTGGTGGCGCGAGCGCGGCGGTGCGCAGGTCGAAAGCGACGACAAACGGGTGGCGTACTTCCACGGCTGTTACTCCAACTACAATACGCCGGAGGTCGGCAAGGCGATGGTCCGGGTGTTCGAGGAGTTCGGCTACGAGGTGCTCGTCCCCGAACAGCGGTGTTCGGGCACGCCGATGTTCGCAAACGGGATGCTCTCGGACGCACGGCGGGCCGCCGAAACGAACGTCGAATCACTCGCGGCGGCGATCGACGACGACGCCGACATCGTCGCTTCGTGTACCTCGTGTTCGCTCTCGTTGCGCAAGGAGTATCCCGAACTGTTCGACATCGATCGAATCGACGACGTCTCCGAGCACACCTACGAGGCGCTCGAGTATCTCCGGATCCACGAGGATCTGGAGTCGGCAGTAACCGACGCCGAGGTCGACCATCCCGCGCTGGCGTATCACGCGCCCTGTCACGCCCGAAACCAGGGGCTCGACCGACAGGCGGTCGAACTGTTCCGCGAGGTCGACGGCGTCGCGATCGAGGACGTCGGCGACTCCTGTTCGGGGATCTCGGGTACGTACGGCTGGAAAGCCGAGAAGTACGAGGCGTCGATGGCGATGGGCGAGGAGATGTTCCACCACATGGAGCAGTCCGACGGCGAGGTCGGGATGACCGAGTGTCCGACCTGCGCGATGCAGATGGAACACGGGACCGGCTACGAGATCAAACATCCTCTGCAGGTGCTCGAGGCAGCGGTCGTATCGGAGTGACACGGTTCGGTCCGGGAGACCGGTTCCATCCGGGAGACCGGTTCCATCCGGGAACTGTTGGCCTGATTCGAACCCCTATCCTCTTATTCGGTGACCTGTGAGGGCGGGGTATGTTCGGGGACGTCTCCGACCGCCTGGTGGACGACGGGGCGATGCGCGGCTACGGGGCCGCGGTGACCCCGGGGCGTCGGGGACCGATCGCGTTCGTCTGTGGGTACGACGGTAACAATCGGCTGTATCAGCCGGCGGCCGGTTCCGACGGCGGAGACGATCTGGTCGACGTCGCGTGTGGGATCGTCGCCGATTCGGGGCGTCACGCCATTGGCGTCGCGGCGGCCGATCTCGACGCCGACGGCTGTGAGGAGCTGTACGTTCACAACACCGACACGTTCGGAGGGGTGACCGCCGACGGGGACCTGCTTCTGGATCGGGCGGCTGCCGACCGCGACGTCTGGCGGGACGTGTTCGCCCTCGAGGTGAACGAGGGCCGGGAGAACTTCCGCTCGGGTCGGTCGGTCGCCGCGATCGACCGGTTCGGAACCGGACAGTACGGCGTGGCGATCGCCTGCTACGGAAGCGAACTCAGGTACTACGAACTCGGCGAGGACGGGGAGCTCACCGACATGGCACCCGCGCTCGGCGTCGACGTCACCTGTGGGGGGCGGTCGGTGTGTGCCGGGCCGCTCGTCTCCGACGGAATGGACCTGTATCTCGGGGTCGATGGGGGTCCGAACCGCCTGTTCGAAAACGGCGGCGGGAACTTCTCGGAGGTCGACTCCGCCGCCGAACTCGCGGATCCGGACGGGAACACGCGGGGGCTCGCACTCGTCGGGGCCACGGATCTTCCCGACGGCGAAGAGCCCACTCGGTCGTCTATGCCTGCGGCCGCGGGGGCGTTCGAACTCGCGGTCGGCAACTGGGAGGGCCCCGGCCGGATCTTTCGGCCGGGGAAATCGGGGTTCGAAGACGTGGCCCCGTCGGAGTTTGCCCGTCCAGCCTCCACGCGGACGCTGATCGCGGCCGACTTCGACAACGACGGACACGTGGAACTGTTTCAGAACTGTCTGGGCGAAGCGAACGCGCTGTTCCGTCGGCGACTCGACGGCTGGACGGAACTCGATCCGGGGGACGCGCTCGAGCCGACGGGGTTCGGGACTGGGGCGGTCGTCGCCGATTTCGACGACGACGGCACACTGGAGTTGCTCATCGTCCACGGCGAAGTCGCCGCCCAGCCACCCAGCCTCTATGCGGTGGAAAACGACAACGACTGGCTCCGGGTGGCACCCACGACGGCTCACGGAGCGCCCGCACGCGGTGCCGTCGTCGAACTCGAAACGGACGAAACCCGGAAACGACGTCTCGTCGACGCAGGCTCCAGCTATCTCTGTCAGTCGGAACCAGTCGCACATTTCGGACTGGGCGGGGAGACCCCCCGACGACTGCGTGTGTGGTGGCCCGGCGGATACGAGACGACGGTCGACTCGCCCGAGACGTGTCGCGAACTCGTCGTCGAGCATCCGCGACGTCGATAGTGGATCGACGGGCAGCGATCGATGGCCGAATACTAGGTAATTATATTTACTATTACTCAAAAGTATAGTATTAGATATGTATAGTATTACATGTCTGTTTAATTGTCGAATGGTGGTCACGTTTAGTCTAACTCTGTTTTGATTTCCTCAACATACGGGGAGCTGCCGCCACAGTTACATCGAACTGATCTCGACAGCCCTCTCGAGCGTTTGATGATGGCGATACGGTTCTGGAGTTCATAACATTGGATATATCCCCGATATTGGGGTTATTTCTGTAATTATTGGAGGTCATCGAGTTTATCTAGTATCTTTTGTTGTGCAGAGAACGGCGACGAGACCGCTATAGAATCACCTGATAAGGCTCGATCGACGAACTGGACACTGCTCGACCTTTCCGAGTGGGCAACGATTATCTATCGTGGATGTACTCTCAGTAGACAGAAATCCCTAATATATCAATATCAATGTTATTATTCAAATAAGATAATTATGGCGAACTGATGTCGGTAATGAACTGATCTCGATGATTTCGGTATTTTCTCTCCGTGTATTCCTGTTATTGACTCCCGGCAGGTTCCGTGATCTCCGGGAACGTAAACAGCAGGCCGAGAATTCCCTGGAACGCGAAGATGACCATCGCGACGCCGAAGGCGACGGTGTATCCCTGTAGATCGATTATTGGACCGATGATAAACGGGAGTCCGACAAAGCCCCCCACATTCATCAGACTCGTCATCAAGCCGGAGGCTGCACCCACGTGCTGGGATTCGACGGGATCGGACTCCAGTCGGGGGAGCCAGGTCGGCACCTCCATGATGATCGGGAGGGCACCCCCAGCGAGATAGCCCGCGATCGCGGTGCCGACGAACAGCACAGTCACGTTACCCGTGAGCCAGACCGGGAACATCACGACACCGAACCCGACGGAGGCGACGACCAACATCGTCTTGCGACGGTCCCGTCTGGTGGCGAACCCGGGGATCGTCAACGCGCCGACGACGCTCGCGTAGGTGATCAGCGACGCGATCTGACCGCCGGTCGCAGTCGGGATGTCGTACAGCTCGAAAAGCCCAACCGGAAGCTCCCCCTGTATCGCCACCATTCCTGTGAGTCCCGCAAACAGCGCGAACGACGCGATCCACGTGTTCCTGCTTTTCACTGCCCGTTGTATCCCTTCGATCATGGGCGTTTTCGGGAGCTCGTCTCCGGGTGGGGAATCGCGCACGATCGCAAAGAAGGCGATGGCCAACACCAGAACGACACCCCCCAGCAGGAGGTTCCCGGTCGACCAGCCGGGAAGGAACGGCGCGATGATCAGTCCAGTCGAGAGGCCGCCCATCAGGCCGGTGTTGTAGATTCCCGTCGCCAATCCGGTTTCGTCGGGCGGGAACCAGACGCTCACCAGTTTCGGGAGGTTCGGCATCGTCAGTCCCATCCCCACCCCGACGAGCAACATCGGAGTCAGAAGGCTCCAGAAGCCGCCGACCTGTGAGCGAAGGAGGAAGCCGACGCCCGCGATTCCGAGACCGAGCGTTGCAGCCCGTCGAATACCGATCCTGTCGGCGACGATCCCACCCGGGATCGCCAGTATCCCTGCAACGAGAAAGGGAAGCGTCAACGCGGTTCGAAACTGTGCGGCCGTAACGCCGTACAGCTCCAGGATGTCCGGCTGCAAGGTTGGCATTACGTACCACGCCATGGCCACGGCGAAGAATCCTCCCCAGGCTATTCCGAGAATCGCCCATCGTTTCGTCGGATACGCTGAATCGTTCATGGTTGTGATTTCGACGACGGGAGCTAAACACACGCCAACGGAACCCACTCGCGTCAGGGCATGGTGGTTCGAGGCCAGCTCCCAGCTGCTATCCGAACGTGTGACCTCGTCGCCTTTAGCGATTGTGATGCGATACGGGTGTCGAAGTCAGCGAGTACATTCGCTCACGTGTTTGCGGCTATCGCGTCCCTCGCCCCTGCGTACGGGCAGTCGGGCAGTTTCGAACAACCCTCACAAGAGACGAGCCCAGGTGCCTGTTCGATGTCGGGACCGAACCCGATCACACAGCTCACTGTTTTGTTCGGTTCGACCTGTCCGGCGTCGGTCAACCGCACGCCGATCTCCTCACAGGGTAGTGAGTCGAACACGTATCGGCGGTTTTCCAACGGCCAGTTTTCAATGCCGGATCCCGGGGCGAACAGTCGGGTCGTGTTGTATCCCCGCTCGTTCGCCTCGTCCCTGAACCGCTGTCCGACGACGGCAGAAAGCCGCTGAACTGCAACGTTTTCGATCGCGTCCCGCACGAAGTCGTCGAACATCCCTTCGGCGTGCTCGTTCCCGTATTCTAGCTCCCCTGGAGTCACGACGATGTTGCCGACGAATTCCGCTTTCGTAACCGGAGCCGGCGGCGAATACGCGTGAATTCCGGAGGTCTCCGTGGGCACTCCTCTGTAGATCGCCCGGGGGTTCAGTTCCCGTTCGACCTCCGGACGGATCCGTTCGACCGCCGCTTCGAGTTGGTCTCTCGAGTTCCGGGATTTCCGCCACTTCGAAAGCGGTGGTGTTGCCAGGATGTCTTCGAGGGAAAAGTCGATCGCCACCTCCCGAAGGATCGTCACCTCCTCGATTACCAGTCCCATGTGTTCTTACAGGTCCGCTCCCCCTATACAACTATCGACCGAGCAAGAGCGCGGGAATGGATTTGGCGGTTCCTCCGTCGCCTGCTGTATCAACCACTCTCGGAAGCGAACCGCTCGCGATACGCGCTCTTGACGTTCGGAACGATCCCCTGACGGAAATTGAGATACAGGACGATCAGTAGTGTTCCGAAGATGACGAGCCTCCACTGGGGATACGACGCGAGTATTTCCTCTATGCTGACCACCGCTATCGCACCGATGACTGGTCCGGACAGCGTTCGCATCCCGCCCAGAGTCAACATGATCAACACGAGTACGTCAATACTCAAAAACGAGAACGTCCCGGGGGAGATGTATCCGGCCCAAAACGCGTAAACCGCGCCGGCGAATCCAATCATTAGAGATCCGACAGTTCCGGCGATGACCTTGTACCTGACAACGTCGACGCCAGTTGCCTCCGCGGCGAGCTCTTCTTGTCTTATCGTTTCGAACGCAAGTCCGTATCGGGAGTCGATCATCCGTGCGTACACGACGAGGAATCCGATCAGAACGGCGACAAACAGATAGTAAAACTGTATATCACTCTGTATGCCGACTCCCTGAACGGGCATTCCGACGCTACCGCCGGTCAGGCCTCTCGCTCCCGTGAGAAGCTCCATGATGGACAACTGGAGGGCCAGTGTGAATATTGCGATCAGGATAACAGTGAACTTCCGTTTGGCGGCAACGTAGCTGACCGTCCCGCCGATCATCCCTGCAATTGCCACTCCCAGCGGGAGCGTTATCCACGGCGTCGTTCCAATGGAGTTCGCTGCGATAACCGTCGTGTATGCTCCCATACCTGCGAGCCCGCCGACGAAGAGGAACAGCTGATCGGTATGGCCGAAAACAATGTTCAACGCGACGGTAAACAGTGCGAAGACGACGACGATCGTAAAGACTCGCAGTAAGTAGCCGCTGACGGCGAAAAGCGGTAAGACGGCGAAGAAAGCGAGAATGATTCCGAGCTCGGGTAGCCGACCGTTCCCTCTATCGTTCGTGAACTCCCGTACGTAGTCGATCACACTCATAGTGTGTCCTCCTTTCTGATCGCGATCGTCAACATGACTGCCAGGAACAGGGCGATCATCGCAACGTAGCTACCGATGAAATAGTTCGCGTAAGTGAACACCACTCCCAGGCCGATACCGGACATGATCGTTCCTCGGACGTCTCGTACGCCGCCGACGATTGACACAAGGAGCGCAAACACGGTCAGTTCGAACGCCGCCGCGACCGAGATCTCGGTCCCGATTCCGTAGAGGATCCCGGCTATTGCGGCCAACATTCCGCTCAATATGAAAATAACTGTTCTCATTCTCCGCACGTCAACGCCACACAGATACGCTCCTGTCTCGTCGGAGGCGATCGTTCGGGCTGCATTCCCCGAATACGTGTAATTCAGATAGATGAATAGAAGTGAGATAACGATCACACCGACGGCGATGTTCAGGATGCTCGCGCCGAGTATCGTCACACTACCGACGTCGATGCTCGAAATCCCCCCGGGAAGCGAGAAACTGCCCGGATACCGTTGGAACATCAACCCTTCGAGCGCGAGAAGGATACCGACAGTGACGAAGATCGCCACCATGATCCGCTCTTCCCCTTCCGATCGATAGACGCTGCTCAAAATGACCTGATCGATCGCGTAACTCAACACCGCAAGCGCGACGATGCCGATCACGACCGCGGGGACGACGTGGACGCCGATATTGGTCATCTCGAACACCACCGCCGCGCCGACCACTGCTAACACGCCCTGAGACAGATTTAGTACCTCCCCCAGTCCGAACACCAGTGTGATCCCGGCGCCGAGGAGCGCCCACAGCATCCCCCTCCCGATTCCATCGATCGTTATCTCGATCAGCGTCGTGAGCAGTTCCATAGTCGTGTCCTGCCGATTGTGTTCCCGCCGCACTCACGTCGTTTCGACCGCGGGGCCGTCCTACTCCCACTCATCGGGATCCAGCGGTTCGAACGTATCCGTCTCGAAGAGAGATTCCACGTAGAAGTCGCTGTCTGGATAGTACGGCGGGGAGTCGAGGTTGAACTCCAGCACCTGAAGCTTGGACTCCGTTAGCTCACCCCACTCGTTGTATTCGAGCGGATACGCGAGCAGCGAATCGAAACGGATATCGCTGATGGCGTCGCGAACTGCCTGTGGATCCGCTTCACCGGCGTCTTCGATGGCCTCCGCGACGAGTTGAGCCGTGACGTATCCGAACGTGGTGAACGGATCGAAGAACTCGCCGGTTTCTTCGAAGTATTGCTGGGCCACGTCTACATACTCGTCCGTCGTCGGATCGACCATGTGGATCTGGGTGATTCCTCTGTCGATGTCGTCTCCGAGGGCGTCATAAAAGATCGGCAACGGATCCCCGGGACCCGACGTGGCGTCCGGATCGAGTCCGACCTCCCACATCTGGGGAATGATCGTGAAGATGCCGACTGGGTGACCGCCGAGGTCCATGTACTCGATATCGTCCGGCAATGCCCGGAGCTGGCTGGAAAAGTCGTCCGCGCCGGCCGGAGCCAGTTCGACTTGCGTGTTCAGCCCGTCGATCGACTTCACGAACTCTTCGATTCCTTCCTGATACGAGTGGCCGTAGGAGTAATCAGCCACGATCGCGGCGTAGTTATCTGCGCCGATATGTTCTACGAATTCGCCGGTAGCTCTCGCGTAGTACGGTGCCGGCAGTGCCCCGACTCGGAACGTGTACCGGGTCTCCTTGTCCAGTAGACGGGGTGATGCCCCCTGGATCGGGAGGAACGGAACCTGCTGTGCTTCCGTTTCGTGTCTCACCCGGATGGAGACGTCGCTCAACACGGGCCCAGTTACCGCCACGGCCCCTTCGTCCATTTGCCGGAGTGCCGTCGTTGCGGCGGTTTCGGGATCGGATTCGTTGTCCTCCGTCGCTATCCGGAGATCTCGCCCGAGGACTCCACCGTCGTCGTTGATTTGCTGGGCCGCGTATTCGAGTCCATCCCGGATGTAGGGGCCGTACGACGACATCGGTCCGGACAACGCTGCGGTGTTTCCAATCAATACATCGTCCGAATCTTCCCCCACACATCCTGCCAAGGAAGCCGTGCCGAGCGCTGAAACTCCACCGATAGCTTTCATATATGCCCGTCGGCTGTGTGAGTAGCTACTACTCCCCATGTATGGGCCACTATACCAATTTATTATAAATGTTTGGCTATGGAACAGGCACGGGACCAGGATTTGGAACGCTGCTCGGCTCTCACGTTGGTTATTTGACTTATTTTCGGGGAGTTACGCCGAATCAGTAGACGGCTGGTTGATCTTGTGGTGGGGAGAAAACGCGCCGTTCCGGTCGACCTTCTTGCCGAGTTATAGATCTACCCGACAATTTATATATCGATAGTCGAAACGAGCGATCATGCTGACTGCTACAGGTGTTACCAAAGAGTTCGGCGGCTTGACTGCCGTCGACAACGTCGATCTCGCGATCGACGAGGGGGAGATCGTTGGGCTGATCGGTCCGAACGGTGCGGGGAAAACCACTCTCTTCCACACTTTGACGGGAGTTCATCTCCCTAATGCAGGCTCGATACAGTTTCAGGGTGAGGAGTTGGTCGGCAAGAAACCCAACCAGATCGCCAAGCTCGGTATCGCTCGTACCTTCCAGACTCCCCAGACGTTCAACGAGTTGTCCGTCCTCGACAACGTCACAGCCGGAGCGATCTTTGGGCGACAGGAATCGCTGTCCCGAAGCGAGGCCGAGCAGATCGCACGCGAGTGTCTGGAATTCGTCGACATCGAGGCCACAGAGGACGAACACGCCGGGAGTCTTACTCTCGCCGATCGAAAGTTTCTCGAACTGGCGAGAGGGTTAGCCTCCGACCCGAAGCTTATCCTCGTCGACGAGATCGGGAGCGGCCTGACGCCGACTGAACTCTTCGAAATGGCCGACTCGCTGGTCCGCATTCGAGACGAGCTCGGAATCTCTGTTTTCTGGATCGAGCACGTTATGGACGCGATCATGGGATCGACAGATCGGATCGTCGTGCTGAATCAGGGGCAGAAAATTGCCGAGGGAACTCCCGACGAGATCCAGCAGAATCAGCAGGTTGTGGAGGCGTACCTCGGTACCGAGGTGGAAGCATGACGGGAATCACCGTCGACGAACTCGACGTTCACTACGGTGACCTCCAGGTACTGTGGGACGTCTCACTCGAGATCCGCGAAGACGACTCGGTCGTCGCGATTGTCGGTCCGAACGGCACCGGGAAGTCGACGCTTCTCAAGACGATGTCGGGCCTCATTACGCCGACCGACGGTACGGTAGAAATTTTCGGAACCGACAGTCGTAACTTATCCCCCAGCGAGATCGTCGAACGCGGGTTCGTCCACGTCTCCGAGGAGCGGAACCTATTCGGCGACCTTTCCGTGTACGAGAACCTCAAAATGGGTGCCTACACCGAACGCGAAACCTTCGAAGAGACTCTCGAGGAAGTGTACGACATGTTCCCGATACTCGAAGAGCGCAACGACCAGAAGGCGGGAACCCTCAGCGGCGGACAGCAGCAGATGGTCGCGATCGGCCGGGGATTGATGGCCAAACCCAAAGTGCTCGCACTCGACGAGCCGTCGGGAGGGCTCGCTCCCCAACTGACGAACCGGGTGTTCGAGAAGGTCGACGAGATCAGCGACGACGTCACCATCGTCTTGGTCGAACAGCACGTCGATCAGGCACTCGATCTAGCGAATCGCGCGTATCTCCTGGAAAACGGCCGCATTGCGACGGAAGGAACCGGCCAGGAGCTGCTCGAAAGCGACCGCGTCAAGGAAAGTTACCTGAGCGGGTGATCGTCCGAACTCACCTTCCTCGAGAAAGGACCCCTTCAGCGTGTTTTTCGTCATCAGTCGGTCGCCGGAGAGGAGTCGGAACCCACGTCGTGATCTTGGTCAGTCAGGTCCCCCTCCCGCCACGTGCCGCGCTGGTACCAGAGATACGCGACGGCGGCACCGCCGACGTTCGAGATCGCAAACGCGATCCAGATCCCGGTTTCGCCGATCACCCCGGCGGTTCCCCAGGCGATCGGGAACCGGAGGATCCCGAGCATGACGATCGCGATTCCCGCGACGGTGAGCGTCTTTCCTGCCCCACACAAACTCCCCGAATACGCCCGCATGATTCCGATGAACCCGAACGTCGGCGCGACGTATCGCATGAATTCACTGGCGGCGTCGACGACTGCCGGATCCGGCGTAAACAGGCCGGCGATCGGCCGCGCACCGATCCAGACGACGACACCGACGACAGACATGAGACCGAAAAGCGACACCGCCGCGATCCTGGCGGACGCTCCCGCCCTGTCGGGCTTTCCCGCCCCGAGGTTCTGTCCGCTCATCGTTTCGACGCCGCGGTCGACGGCGACGGCGGGCAGGAACACCAGTGAGAACACGCGCGTGGCGATCCCGTATCCGGCGACGACGGGGGTCGCGAACCAGCCGACGACGAACAACAGCAGGTTTTGAGAGATCGCACGCGAGACGCCCTCGACGGCTGCAGGTGCCCCAATACGGAGGATCCGTTCGAGGAACGAGAGATCCGGAACCATGTCCGTCAGATTGACCGTGACGCCGCGATCTCCCCACACCATGATGTACATCCCGACGCTCAACCCGAGCGCCCTGGAAAACACCGTCGCATACGCGGCGCCAAGGATTCCCAGCTCCGGGAACGGTCCCCACCCGAAGATGACGAACGGATCCAGGACGATGTTCAACACGACGGTCCCGAACATCACGAGCATCGGCGTAATCGTTTCCCCGTAGCCCCGCATGAGCGAGTTGAACACCATGAACCCGAACATGAACACGAACCCGAGCGAGACGACTTCGAGATACCCCGTCGCAAGGGGCAGGACTTCCGGGGAGGCGCCCAGCACGAAAAGGAGCGGTTCCGCGGCGAGATAGGCGGTTCCGCCGATCAGAAACGACCCGATGAGGGCGTAGACGACGGTCTGGGATGCGGCGTACTCCGCGGTCCGGTGCTCCTCTGCGCCGGTGTACTGGGCGACGAGCACGCTCCCGGCGACGGCGATCCCCATTCCCAGCATCAAAAGGAGGAACACCGGAGGCCACGCGAAACTGATCGCAGCGAGTGCGTTCGTGCTGTACTGGCCGAGCCAGAACGTGTCCGCGAGGTTGTACGCGACCTGAAACAGGTTGGTCAACACGAGCGGCAGCGACAGGAAGAACAGGGGCTTTCCGATCGAACCCGAAACGAGATCGATCTGCTCGCGTCCACGGAACACGTAGCCGACGAGATCACGGAGGGACATTTATCGAACACTCCTCGCAGGGCTCATCCAAAGCTATCCAGATCTTACATCGAGGTATTGTTAAATCTTGAGATACTGTCCCGAATCCAAGCGCCCACTGTCGGAACGCGACGAACGAAACGGCGTTCGGGATGGATCTCCTCGGGCAAGAAGGAGCGTATCGTAAAGATATTTTGATACTATCGCATCGAATATTTGTTCGACGTGAGTGAAACACGCCAATTACACGTTGTCGATACAGTTCAGGGGTTATTACATATGTCGTTTCGGGGAAGAGAACGCAAATGCTGCTGGTCGAAATTCCTGGAACGGAAATTCGTCGCGGCACCAACTGTTTCGGTAGCTTTCGACTATCGGCACGCTCTGGCGGGTTTTCGGCAGTAACACGATTACAATAGTCGTTGATTCCGAGATTATTGCGGAATACCGTTGGAGAGATCAATTCACCGTCCGACGATGTCGAACATTTACCCGTTGCATCGAGGAATCCCTCTCTTTCAACGGAGACCGTGTCAGGTCGGTGCCGGAGACGGACCACTACCGAACACAAGTGGATATTACAAAATTACGGAAGTAATGGAACGGGGCGGCGAAGAATCCCAACAGACGGGTTCCGAATCGAGCGGTGTACTCACGGCGATATGAATTTCGTTCTCGAACCGGCCAGTGTTCCGGTCGGGATACACTCCCACAGCCGGCCGATCGGGATACACTCCCACAGCCGGCCGATCGGG
>NZ_JAVKGM010000013.1:0-95773 GCF_031432225.1 Halalkaliarchaeum sp. AArc-GB
CAACCCAGAGTGGTTCCTCTGGTTCGTTCCCTGCCCAGAAACTGTTGTACGCTACTTGATCGCGTGATGTTTCCCCCTCACCCGGCGACTCTACTGCGTCAAACGCACCAGCTGCGTCGATCCCCGACAACGTAGTAAATGGCTCTGGGAGCTGAGCTTCCGCGATGAGCGCCTTCTCTGGACCGAGTGATTCCGATGTGATATCGCCTGAGGCTGCGGCTGTCATGAACGGCCCAGTCGCAAGTCCAGCCAAGTATGATCGTCGAGAGACGCTACTATCTGCTTTCTCATCGCTTCTTTCAGGGTGGGTATCTGGTGTTGTCATTGGTCTCTTGGGCTGCTCGTATTTGCTGACACGAAGTTAGCCATCATTGTCCTCGCTGGCGGCAACTAGCTGGTGTATCGGTTTGGGAGAGATCGAATGCGGTTCAGGAAGAAGGGAACTTGAGATGGACTCGGTTCCGCCAGTCCCGTCAGCATCTACGGCGCTATTCTCTTGTCTGTGTTCTCGGTGACTCGTCGTTATCTCCTGCCGGCTCGCTTCTAACAGCGGATTTATACTCAGTCCTGTCTGTGATGACTCGGCTACAATCCAGATCGCGCCAAGTGGGGTTACCTGAAACAGTATCGCGGTCTCTTCAGATTCCGTGTCGACGTCCGTCACGATCAGACTGTGGGAGTGTGCTGATCGTTGTTCACTATCGGGTGTCGCTGTTGTGATCGTATCTACAAGCGCTTCTCTGCCAAACGTATAGATCGACTGCCAGTCTGTCTGAGTGGCTTGCTGGATCGGGATGAACAGCGAGAGTACTGTAGCTGAAAGAACGTCTTCCAATCCGTCTGCGTCTGTCTCACCCAACGTAAGCCCTCCTTCTTCCGCATCAAAACGCGAGCCGACGCACGTATTCATGAATTCATCAAAACGTGGTAAGAGGCCACTCTGTGCGAGAACTGCTGGCGCAACACCAGCATCTTGAGTTTCAGAGAACCAGTTGAGACTGCCACTGAATCCGCGATCGTAGAACGGAGTTAACCCGTATACTGCGGTAGTCTCCGTTGTCATTTATAGCTCCTCTCGAAGGTCTTCGATTTGGGTTCTGAGTTCTGGGTCGTTTAGCTCACTCAAGTCGATCTCTGCGAATGGTCGGGGTCCACCCACAGGCCCTTCGACAGTAAACGCATCTTGAGCGACAGCAAGTACGCCGAGCCGAATCGCTTCTCTAGCAGCTGTATTGGGTTTGTTGTCGAACCGATTGACGAGTTCGTCGGCGAGGTCGTCGCCAATTTCTGTCCGTAGCTCACTCATTTGATCTCCCAGACTAAGTTTCGCAAAGGGCCGCGGGATCCCTAATGGCCCGACGATTTTGGGTTCAACACCATGAGTACGGACACCGACGCCAATTTGGATTAGCCCAGCTGCGGTCTCTTTGATCGTCTTGTCACGCCCAGCAATATCTGAAATTACCTCCTTGATCTCGTACTCGATACGTGGGTTCAGGGCTGTAGTCATCAATTACGCATTGTCGGCCCTGTGTAAATACTTTGGCAATCAGACGATTCGACAATTTGGCGAAAATACTATAAACGTACCCACCATCTGTCGGAACATGGCGCGAAGTTCGCAGTCACGGTCTGGCCGCAAAGGTGGCGATGCAGATGTTAGTTACAACGTCAGCCTGCCGTTCGAAAATAGGGATGCCACAATCTATCTTTTTGCGAAGGAAGGAGAGACTGTAGAAGTTCTAATTGGACACATCCCAGAACCTGTTAGGTTCCATGATAACTACAACGCTACTGAGAGAGACGTACTTGACCAGCACGCAGTTGCACGCTGGATTCTTGATGAGGCGAGTCAGGAATTAGATGAATGGGATTACAGCAAATCATCGTACAAGACCAATAACCCAAACTATCACCTCAGAGACGTGTACTTTGAGTGCGGGATGAATGAAGTAAACGACGCCGTCCTCGCTGCTAAACGGTTTCTCAACACGTTGGAAGAGAAAGTGATCAGGCAGCGGGAGCGCGACAACAAAAACCACCGTACATCACCTCAACAGACACTCCAATCAGAAATTAGTAATTAGTACCTCTTCTCTGTTAACTACGGTAGTTGGATCAGGCCAGATGTGGATTGTAGTTTTTCTCTTATATGTCTGCTATGTGATAGTAGGCTAGATCTCAGATACTTCGTTTCAGCAGGATTCAGACATCTACTATCAGATCACAAATAAGAATTGTATATTAACCAACACCCCGATAACCTATGTGTGGCACTATCAGACTTCAAATCCGACTCCAGTGACGAAATGTCTCAAGAAGATGTGGCGGACCACATTGAGGCATGGACTGGTATAGAGCCAATCCCTCGATCTAATGGTTACACATTCTATGCGAGAGACATAGATGGTGAGCCAGAACAGGGTACCGTATTCGCTGTCGTACTCCCAGGGCCTCGATTATGCTTCGATCCAACGGTGAAGCAGTCGGTATACGGTGAGTTCCCCACAGAATTCCTGGAGAAGGTCGACTTCGAAGAAACCAACTCTTGGAGTTCGAGTTTGCGATATTCAATCAAGCTTGACTCTGAATTTCCAGATGGCGCACAGCAAGCTGTGGAGTGGTCGTATGGGCTGTTCACCAACAGCGGCTGAACGACGGTTCAGTAGTTTAGAGCCACTATTACCCTCTCGTTGTATCCGCTTCCTGTCTTGAGGTATCTCTCACAATGGATAGTTCAAAGCTAGAAATCTGTGTGAGCGGGATTAGCACGAAATATTCATAACACAAGTGTCGCACTGGCGTCGACAACGAGGTTCAGTCAGCCGTCGTGGTCAATATACTCGGCTTCCCATTCAGCTCGCGCCTCGATTTCTCTAGTGCCCCGACGAGTGGTGGTGTACTCGTTAGTTCGCCGATCGCGCTGACTTTTCTCGACAAGTCCTTTCTCAACGAGTGTGTCGAGATTCGGATAGAGGCGACCGTGGTGGATCTCTTTTTCGTAGTAGTCTTCGAGTTCGTCTTTGATTGCGAGCCCGTGTGGGTCATCCAGACCGGCGATTACGTACAACAAATCCCGCTGAAAGCCTGTGAGATCATACATGCCCTATCTTACGTATTCATGTTTTGAAATACTACTGATTTTCGAAGTGCTGTTCTAACTCGGCGAGACACAAGCCCAGTACAACTCTGTAGTTGTACTCGTTCCACTTCCTGTGTGAAGTGTCCTATTTCGTCGAGAGCAAGCTCGAACCGCACGGAGATAGTATAAGTGAATACCCAGTATCGCTCACGCGATCCCGCCCTCAGACGAAGAGAATGAACGCTTCAGATTACTCGTAGTAGCTAACGCGATCGACAACTTCCGCGAAGGCGACATTCTCACGCACATCGGTGATCTCGATAGTGACACGCTCGCTCTGTTTGGTGTCGGGAACAATAACGACGAACCCGCGCTCAACACGGGTGATCCCATCGCCTTGATCGCCAATATCTTCGATTTCGACGGTGCGTTGCTCTCCTTCCTCGACGGGGGGCGTCTGTGACGCTCGCTGGGGCTGTGGATCGGCGTCAGTAGTGTTAGTCTCGCTGGTGGTGGATGAAGACAACACAGCGATACGGTACGTTTCGTCCGTCTCTAGGTTCCCCAGGCGGAGCTCTTGTTCCGGTATCTCAATCATATATGACCCGTTACGCTCTTCGACTTTCCCTGAGAACAGACACTGAAGTTGCTCTGAAATGTCCATTTTTAGACTGTATACCGCATACGCGGCGAATCACACATTACTCTGCTGTCTCTCTACTCCGGGGCTACAACGTCCTCACAAGCCGGACACTCGGTCCACACGCCCTCTGTGCCGTCGTCCTTCTCGTACTCAACGAGAATCCATGCTTCGGATATGTCCTCACCACATTTCGGGCACCGACCGAGGGGCGATTCGTCAGCGTTCATGAAGGGGTGGAAGGAGCGTGTGACAGTTCCTTCCAAATGAATATCACCCGCCTCGAACCTAAGCTTTTGGCGGCTTTGCGGGCCAAACGCACCAGGTTTCCGGTGGAGTAGACCACCAGCACGATTAACCAACATGCGCTTTTTGCCCCAACTTTGTTGGTTAAGATTATGCTCGATCGCTATCCAACTTCCGAATATTCGACCCCCATGAGTGGAATACCTCAGCCTACTCGCTCATGCCCCTGCCAATAGTGGTTAATTGCCAAGACCGTCTCTGAAAATCGTACGCTTGTGACCGATCTGTCCCTTTTTATTCACTCTTGGACAATCCCGCGTGAATGCCTCGACGACAGGGAGCCCTACCACCAACCCAACTGGTGGAAATTGCCATACTCTCTGGGGTTGCTGGTGTCCTCATCGTTGTTCATCTCTTCTTCCCTGAACCACTCCGCTCGCAGTTTGTGTTCACGTATGGCGAGCCCTCTGTAGTCTCGGCGTGGACCGCGGCAATCCTCCACGATAGCGTTTCACATCTAGCGTCCAGCGTAACGTGGTACGCGATCGTGATGGCATCGGCGTACGCACTCTCCATGACGTGGGAGCGTCGACGTCCGTTCTGGTTTGCTGTAGTCGGGTGTCTCGTGCTCGCACCGCCGATGACAAAACTCGTGGATTACTGGCTGTTGAAGCTTCAGTGGAATCTTGTTGCGGACGCGACGACGGCACGAGGGTTTTCTGGAGTCGTGAGTGCGTTCGGTGGACTGCTATACGTCTCACTGGCCCGCACAGCGACCGATAGGTATGGCTACGACGCCGGCGTCGCGACGACTGGAACAATTGTCCTCGGAGCGCTCTCAGCGCTCGCAATAACGTCTGCTGTGTTACCACCAATTGTAGCACCCATTCTTTGTCTGATTGTAGCCTTCGCGATCGGAATTGGGATTGTCACCAACTGGTCTGAAATCCAGACATGGCGAGCGTGGGCCAGGTCACACCGTTACGAACTCCTCCTCATCGGCGTTGGCTCAGCGATAGTCGTAGTACTCCTTTCGCAGTTGTTCCAAGTCCAACTGGATGAGACGGGGCGATTTGTTAGCGTGATCGCTCACGGAACGGGGTTTGCGGCCGGCATGATCATCACCGTCTTTGTGTTCTTTACAGAGTACCTTGGCCAGCGATCGACTGAGAAACCGGGTAACCGCCTGGGGACATCACCTGAGTGATCTACGAATCGTCTTCGGACGGCGGCCGTTTCGAGAGCTGATCAAACCGATTCTGGGCTGCGTCTGCTCGCTTCGTGGTCTGCTCGGGTTCGTACTGTACTGTATCTAGGTCGCCGTCGACGACGGTGACTGTGAGGATCGCATCTGCGTGGTGCCCGTCCTCAGGGAGCCGATCAGCTCCCAAGACAGCATTCCCTACCTCCTCGCCGTCACGTTCGAAAAACACGGTGGCTAACCCATCTTCGATCGAGTCCACAACGGCTGTGTATTCTCCCTTGTCCAGATCAACTAAATCGGTCATGAATATGTCTCCTCTAGGACAGGCTCCCCGTTAGGAGTACTGACGATCACGGTATCCCCGTTGTTGTTCCAAATCGGCGAACCTGAACCCCAGTACAACTCAGTAGTTGTACCTGTTCCACTTCCTGTGTGTAGTGTCACTGTTTCACCGGCAGCAAGCTCGAACCCCGCAGGAACAGTATACCTCTGGCCTGCTTCGTCTTCGATCGTCCAGCCAGACAGATCCAGCGTCTCGTTACCGGTGTTCTCGAAGACAACGTATTCGTCGTTCAGATTATCACGGTCATCACCAGCCGCATCCGCGTGGATTTCAGCGACTGTTAGGCCGGCTTCAGCGGTCGTCTCATCTGTCTCGCTGTCCGTGTCATCGGGAGTGTCGTTGCTACCAGTGTCGATACTGGTTGTCCCATCGCTCTCAATGCGGGCACGGTCACTAACAGCGTCAACCGCTCCAACTTCGATCGGAACGCCCTCACGGAGCGTACTCGGATCTGTTGGGACGTCCTGCTGGGTTTGGATGGTAACGTTCTGTCCGTCACTGGTCAAGATGATGTTGCCGTGCGTGGCGGTCCAGTACGCTGGGTGTGAACGCTCAGCGAGTCGTTCGAGGACCTCTTCGTGGGGATGTCCGTATTGGGAATCATACGCGCTCGAAATAACGACTGCTTGCGGATCGACCGCATCAAGAAACGCTCCACTTGACGAGCTCGCAGAGCCGTGGTGGCCGGCTTTCAGAATTGTCGACTCCAGCTCTGACCCGTATTCGTCGACGAGGTATGCTTCCTGATCGTCTTCGGCATCGCCTGAGAGCAGGACGCTCGTTTCGCCGTGGGTGAGTTTGAGGACAATGCTGTTCTCGTTGCGATCTTCGTTTTCGAGGTACGGGTCCGGTGGGCCGAGAACATTGACGTCGACATCGCCAAAGTCGATCGTGTCGCCTTCGCGCGTTTCGTATAGTGTCACGTCGCGTGCTTCGATCGCGTCGAGATACTCGGCGTAAGTTTGTGTGCTTGATGCGATACCGGGGTCGTACACCGCGCCGATCCCGTCGGCTTCTGTTTCGTAGTACTCGATGATCGCGGCGTTTCCACCGATGTGATCCGCGTCACTGTGTGATGTTACGAGGTGGTCGATCCGCGAGATATCGTGACGTTGGAGATATGCGAGTACGTGCTCGCCGTCGTCGTTATAGTGGCCCGTATCGACGAGCATCGTCTCACCGTTCGGGCTCGTAATGAGCGTACTGACCGATTGACCGACGTTGATATAGTGGATCTCAACACTCCCGTTTGTGGTGACGGTTGACGACCCGTTGGCTGGGTCTGGATCAGCTGGAGCTGGATCACCAGATATCCCGCCGGCACATCCGGCGAGGACAACCATCCCGGCGATAATGAGAAGAGTAGTGAGTTTCCGTGGCGATTCCATGGTCACAGTCGTCGCTGGTGGGGTGTAAAGCTACGCGACTCCAACGAAGTGGCATTGCCGGTAGTTAGCTACTGAAAATCAGGTGTGAGTTGTCATCGATAAAGAGGAGCCGGGGTCACGCTTGGTGTGTTCGGACCAGGTCTTTGAGTTCTGATTTGCTGAGATGGGTGATCCTGCGCCGGTTACCATCATTGGTGTAGAAGATTGAGGGAGTGACTTCTCGATAAGCACCGTCAGAGCGAACGAATGCGAGTGCGCATGCTACGGCAGTTTCTCGGTGCACTCGGCGTTCTCACGGCACTCGTTCCAGACCGGATTATAGACGTATTTGAAGCGATTGCGGTCGAGAACCCTGAGGAAAACACCATCTATTAGCTTCGTTGGACCAGAGTTAAGTTGATTTGCCTATAGGGATGGTCTGTCTGTCTCTTGATGTTCCTCGAGATAGCGGTGTGGAGACTGTGACCTACATCGCCTCCGGATCAAGACAGCGTGGATGTGTGGGGATGGACGCCGCCGTTTGATCCACCCTGATACTGATCGAATACGTCCCCGATCACCGATTTCACATACAACTGCAATGGGTCGATGTGAGTAGCAGTTTCCCAGGGAGCCAACCGATTTCACTCAGGTGTGTGCGTTCCGTAGCTACGGATGGTTATTCTCGAATACATAGGTTTATTAATCAATGAACGGCTGGATGGACTAGCGTGGTGTTCGAATCTGGCCATGTCGAATAGCGATGGAGGCTGGGATGAGTTTGAGGAACATCTATCGAACGCCTCAGACCAACTGAGTGAGGCCCGGGAGAACTACAATGCGCTCACAGAATTGAACGCGGACATCTCATCAGTATATCCGGCCGCTCTTACTGAGATTTCTGAGAAACTCGAGGAATTCGACACGATCTATACAATAAACAAAAAAGAAATCGAAGCGGCTGAAGCTACGCACCAGCAAGCCACTATGCTCGCTCGGCTTACTTCGGCGTATCGGCGGTACCACGAAAAACTATTAGAGCGACGAATCACGCTTCTCCGCGAGTGGCTTGATGCACTGCTCACTATCCAAGACGAAACAGAGAGCAATAGCGAATATCACGGCCAACGCCTTGACAAACGACTACATGCAGCTACAAAGCTCGTTAACGCGGGGAAACATACGCAGATCACATCGAGCGACCGAATCGATCTGGATGATCTCGAGACCGACATCCGCTCGATGAACGATTCGATCCGGACGGAGGTGTCCGCTACAGCGTATGTGACAGTTGCGGTAGCTCTCCGAGATACCTTCCATGAGTACTATACCAACGATCTCTCGGAACTTGTACGCGATGTGGACCCGAAAGCACTCAGCGTAAAAGAGCGGGTCCAAACGGCTCCTGAGACTGATGAGATAGTGTCTGGCATAGAGGGGGAGGAAGCGATCGAAGACCACCAAGCCGAGACGGTCAGTGAGGTTCTCTCCACGTTCTATGGTGTCGCGCTTACCACGGGAAAGCGGCGTGCTGGCTACGCTCTAGCGAATGATTTGGCTGATGCGATCGGTCCGACTACAGACGACGATCTCGTGGACGAACTCAACGAGCTCGCGCGACGGTTAAAGATCAAGGAAGTTGGCGACCGGGTCGCGACGTTCGTCGACACCGAGGCGACTACTTCGGACCGTGAACGGATACAGCAACTCCTTACAGAGCACGATGGAAGCGTATCGCGGACGTTAGAGGCGACCGAATTGGAGCGTGACGCGTTCTTCGCTCTCCTTCGTGAACTGTTCGAAGACGGAGAGATAGCCGATTTAGAGGCGAGATTCGAATGAGCAAGACACATCCGACAACTGACTTGCCTGGTACTGAACAGGTCGAGACGATCTGGGAGGAGTTCACCGCTGAAGCCCACGAGACACTCTATGAAAAAATGCGGTCGAGTGTCCTCCGTCGTATCGATGAGGGGTGCAAACGACAGATCAATGCTGGTAATTACGATGCGACAATCACTCTACAAACGGTCTTCGAGTGGTTCGAAGAGACGTATCTAACGGACGATAGTGCGTTCGTTGAAGATGTCCTGGAATCGGATGCAGTCTTCCTCGAAACGATCGAATACGACAGGAGGCAACTCGGACACCTCGTTCTCGAACGACTTATTGGGGAACTCGAGGAGAACGGAGAAGTACTCTATGTCTACGATCGACAGCGAGTTCGTAGTCGAGTCGCCGAAATGGCACGGTATTTCGCGCTTATTCGGCAGCGACTCCAGATAGATGGTGGGACAGCAATCGACTTCTCTCCGAGTCTGGTAAAGATGGTAAAGATGGAGGTCCTCGACCGTGAGCAGCCAATCTTCGATCCCGAGCGTGCGTCCCGGTTCGGTCCGACCCTTCGCGAGATCAACAAGCGAGTCAACTCTGCAGACGCCGAACCGGCCGCAGAACTCGCTGAGACGGTCGGCTCAGACTGGCGGGATACTATCGGGGAAACGGTCGAGTTCATGGGAGAATTCTTTAATGACGGACTCCCCGATGAGATTCGGTCGCTGGCCGACTATCAGGCGGACTCGTTTATCGAACTGTATCTCGATGCGGTAACAAAGGACGCAGGCGAGGCGGACCTCTCACACGTTATTACCGCAAGCACAGGCGGAGGGAAGACGGAGGCGTTCCTCTTCCCGATTCTCGCGTACTGTCATACCGCGTGGCGTGCCGGGATCTCCGAGAACAAAGCCGTACTCACGTACCCCCGTCGCGACCTCTGTGATAATCAGTTCGAGCGCCTAGTCGAGTACGCGTTTACGATCAACGAACGGCTCGGAAAGGAACACGCTTCGCTGGACGAGGCACCGATCAGCGTCGCGATCCAACATGGGAGCAGGACCGATACCGAGATCGAGTGTCCGTTCTGCGATGGCACAATGGCGGCGACAGACTACGAGGAAGGAAGACACTTCGCGTGTCAACGTGATCCGGAGAACCACGTCCTTCGGTGGGCGACCGCGAATCGGGAAAAACCGGCCGACGTTATCGTCACGACGCAAAACTCGCTTCACCTGCGTTTGATGGACAAATACGGAAAGAGCGCGTTCTGGTCGTCGACGTATCCGACGAAGTTTCTCGTACTCGATGAGGTGCATGTCTACACCGAGCAGTCGGGAATGCACGTCTCGAATGTGGTCCGTCGATTTAAACGGGCTCTCAAGCACCGGAATTCACACCAATCACCGACGCTCGTTGCCTCCAGCGCGACGATCGAGGAGGCCAAAGACTTCACACGACGGATATTCGACACAGAATCGGCCGAACTGCATTCGCCATCCAAGACTGAATCCACCGGCTCGGAGTACATGCTCTTCGTCAAATCGACCGAGCCGAGAGACGTCGAGATCCCGATCGGCGACTCGGTGTTTCGGCCGCAGAACGAGTGGGAGGACCTCCACCGGACGACTGCCTCTAATCTCTCGTGTATGATCCAGATCGCGTTCGCGTTCTATCACACTGTTCGGAAAGAGCGTCAGGGCTCTCGAGACGGATTGAACGTGGATAAAGACCGGATATTGGGATTCGTCGACTCGATCGATTCGGTCGGTCGGTTGGGTCGGTACCTCGATAACGCCGAAGACGACGGGTTGTTCGAACTCCGGCGTCCCGATGCGTTCCTGCACGGCGAGGGGGAGAACCCCGACTGTCCGAAAGAACGGTTTAGGGAGGGAACCGACGAGGAACTGGACGAGACGGCGGTCTGTGAGTCGGTCGTTCCGAACAAGCACCTCAACGAATGTTCGGTCTATGAGGCGGGCGAATGTTGGTGGACAATGCGGGACCGCCAGATGGACCTCCGCCCGATGAGCATGGCGATCCACAAGAGCGGCCAGCGTCAGCGGCCATCGGACCAGTCCGACCCCGGTAACGACTGGAAGCACATGATCGCAACCAGCGCACTCGAGGTCGGATTCGACCATCCGAGCATCATCGGAACGTACCAGTATCGAGCCCCGATGTCAGTTCCCGGGTTCATCCAGCGGAAAGGGCGGGGAGGTCGTGACGCCGAGGACAACCCGATCACCGTAGTTGTTCTCGGGTCGACGTCGACGGATTCGTTCTATTTCCATCACTCGGAGTATCTGAGTCATCCGGGAAGCGAGCACCTAGAGATTCCGCTTGACGAGGACAATCGGTTCGTTCGGGCCGAACACATGACCTCCGCTATCTTCGACTACCTGAACGTGACGGACAGTGTGAACAGTCAGCGTATCTATCGCGGACGTCCGGATAATCAGGGCCCGGATATCGACTTCCTCGATGACGTACTCTACGAACACCGGAGTGACATCGCAGAATGGCTGCGGACCGGGTTCGGCTTAGCCGACGGCGATGGAACAGCTGAGGAGGTCATCGACAACGTTGTCGACTACCTCGAAACGCTGGATGAACCGCTGGTGCCGGGGGAAGACGACACGGCGTTCTGGAAGGCATTCGGAACCGCAGTCGAAGAAGCCGGAAAGACGGGGTCCTCAACCCATATCGACACCCTCGCCCAATCGCTACGGGAGTCGATGCGAGGTAGTACAGAATGAGCGACGAGATTTCGGATGCGGACCGACTCGGACGGCTCGAGGGAATCCAGCGACATCTTCAATCGATCGAGGGGAAGTTTCCGTATCTCCACCTCCCCAATCTCTTCGCGGCCGACCCGGTCGCCGAACCTCCGTATATCGTATCGAGTTCGTTCATCCCGGAATCGATCGGAGGCAATATCCGCGTCATCGAACGGCAGAAGAACGGCGACTACGCTCCGCTTGATACGGAGAACCTCGAACAGATGCTCGGAAGCTTCCTTCCGGGCGGGTACAAGCAACGGTGGAAGTTCTACCTCTGGCAGGGCGAGTGGGACATCGTCAGAGACAGACAGGGGTACGCCGACATCGAACCGATGTTCGAGTTCCGAGAGAACCACCAACTCGAGGATCTCCTCGGGACCGAGACGGAAGACTTCACTGGCATGGGTCTCTCAACGGATGCGGTCTCGGTGTATGTCCCACAGGCGATGTACGTCAGTCGCCTGCCAAAGAGCACCGAGTACCAGTGGCACATCGGGTTGCAGAATATCGTAGCCGACCGAGAGCCAATGGGGGAGACGCTCTCACTCGGGTCGAGCGACCCGACGACGAACTATCTCTGGTTCCGCTATCACCTGGAGGAGTTCTCGGGCGACAGAACCGCGTTCGACGAGAGTTCACTTGTCGACGGCTATCGGTTCGAGCCCGATACGGAGTTCCTCCGTTGTTACTACGCGTCGCTGTTGACTCTCTATGAGAAAGAGAACAACGACACGCTCTCACGGACACTCAGGTACGAGCACGGGACCGACGATACCGATGCGTTCGTGGGTGCGCGTGAGCGTAGTCAGTTGCTGTTGTTCGAACTGGATCGAGAGGAGATCCGCGACCGAATCGAGCGGGTATTCTCAGAGCATCCGGACATCAAACGAGACCTCCAGTTCTCGCTCCTCTACCGTGAGGTATGGGACAGGTTGTTCTTCACTGAGGAGATCCTCGATCACGTCTTCCTGGTCGATCCGTTCGTGAAACACGTCCTTGGCGCGGATTTCTGGTGTCGTGACACCAACAGCTACGATGCGGAATCAGTCTTCGACCTCTCGATGGAAGACCTGGAATCGATTCTCGAAGATCTCCTCGGATCGGAAGACAGTGGGGGACGACTCACCTTGATGGGGTATGAGGAAGCGCGCTCATCCGACGTGCTCGCGATACTTCGGAACCACCCCGATCTGATCGAAGCGCTTCTCGATACGTGCTCGGACGACGATGCACTCCGTGACTTCGCCGAGGAGGTCGTTGTTCACTCGGTCGAGCATGCGCTCTCGACGTGGGCAAACGAAGAGACTCCGGCGGGTGGATCCTTCGAACTCTGGTACGATGTGAACTTCCAGCAGCGTGACGACGGTGTCGCTCACGCCGGGATATATGACTCAATCCAGGGAGGTGCGGGGATCGCGACTGAGGTGCACGACTACCTCGGAACGGACGACATCGAACTCGACAGCGGAGTCGGCTCTCAGGCAGCCTGTCATACGGCAGCCGCCGATCTAACCGCCATCGAACTCTTAGCGGAGAAAGACGGCGACGTCCTGTACGACCTCTTTGAAGAGCAACGACCGGAACCCACCAACGCCGCTGGGGACACGGAGAGCTCAAAGAGCAGTGATGAGAGCTCCGGTCAGGACGACCCTGAAGACGGAGTCGCGTCTGCTACCGGGTTTAGGGGTGAAGTCGTCGACGCTCGTGATGCTGTACTCGACGAAACGACCGATGGGTACAACCTCGCGGATCTGACCACACTGGCCGAGAACCGAGTCCGGTCGCTGTTCGAAACACGCGAAACCGCTCGATTCTATGCCTATGTCGCAGAGCAGTACGAAGCGGTCGAAGAAACGGTCGGACGGACACCCCGCTCGGTCGACTTGCTCCTTCACCTCGACCGTGATATCATCAGAGATCCGAGAGTCCGCGAGACCTATCAACGGTTCGCACAGGGGACACATCGACGCGACCTCTCAGAACTCGGCGAACGACTCGAAGAACTGACCATGCAGTGCGTTACCGCCTGTCCAGACTGTCTCGAAACGGAAGAAAGCGACTGCGTACACGGAATGAAATACCAATCAGAACTACTCAATCGCCGCCTGCTTCGGGAGGTGTGCTTGGACTGATGTTGTACGACCTTGCAACCATCTACGATGACTACGAGCGGTTCGAGAGCCAGGAAGTAACGGTCCGGTGTCGCGTCCGGAGCGACGGCATTCCGGGCGAGAACAAGGGACAAAAGATCCGATATGAGATCGACGACCCCCGCGGAAACCTGGCTATCCCGGCGTACCTCTCATTTTGGTACGAGAATCCGGAGATACCGGGAATTTCGAAGACCGCAGAGTACATCCTCGATATCCTCGGTGGCGGCAGTGGACGGGGCGACCCAGTATTGAACAAGGGAGAATCTGTCCTAATCCGAGCGACGCCGAATATCTCGACTCGGAACGGCGAGCGCGAACTCTTCCTCAACGTTACCTCAGTACTCGTTCGCTCTCCGGAACTCCAGATCGGGAAAGGTGAGATGGCGGTCCGGAGTTCCTGTCCCCGCAGATATTATCTCACATTCGTGAAGAAGGTCTACAATCCACGCTCTCTCAACGAGAGTCGCTTCCGCGGAAATGTCGTCCACCGGGTAGCTGAGCGAGCAGTGACGGACACGTACGAACGGTTCGTCGATCAGTCATGGACAGAGGACGACATCGATTCCTACGTTGATGACATCCTCGATGATGAGTTCGGCATTCGCATGGCTCAATTGGTTGTTTCCGGTATCGGACTAAATGGCCGTGATTATGCGAAAGAGGCACTCCACCGGCTATTCACATCGGAGGAATTCTGTACACGATTGGCAGCGGCCGACAAGTCAGATATCGTTACAGAGCAATCGCTGGCCGATGAATACGGTTATCGTGGGGATGTTGACCTCGTTATCGACGACACACCGTACGATTTCAAGACATCACTCCATGTGAACGCCGATTCTCACGCTCGTCAACTCAAGTTGTATCTGTTCGGGCTACTCCTCCAGCGAGCAGACGTGGGAGAAGACGTACTCGAAACGATCGATGCCGTTCCGGAGGGATATATCGTCTATCCGAACCTCGAAGGGACGGATGAGGTCCAATTCGAGTCAGTCACGTTGGACCGCTCGGACGTCAAAGATCTTCTCGAGTTGCGGAACGCCGTTGCGGACGCTCGAGACCCATTCGGTCCGCCCTCGCCGTACAACAGAGATTGTGAAGGCTGTCGACTTCGTGATGAGGACGAACTTGTTTCCTCGAATAAATCCGCCCGACAAGAGCGGGGATCGCTCCCATCGGCCTGTAAATTCCACTGCCAGACCGAACGGCGATGGTCGTGTTATGAGGTTACGCCAGACGGGGGGACGACCTCACAGTGCACCCTGTTCGATGAGTGTGAGGAACGACTCGAGTTTCGAGACCCCGACAAGGTCGACCATTACAACGAGTTGCGGTCAGCGCTCGCTTCCGAGGAGCGCGCGCGCCGGACGGCGAGTGATCTCCTCGACCAACTCGACGACTCGGTTTTGGAGCGAAGTGGACGACTCGTCACGGGTCTCTCGTTCGACGGAGCATCCATCGCGACTGCACGCTTCGAGGTCGATCAACCACAGATTCCGGCGTTTACCCCCGGCGATACTGTCTTGCTCGAACCGGAAACGGAAGGGATCGCCGCCAAACGAGTCACATTCCTCGGAGTCGACGACGAGGTGTTCCGGTTCCAATTCGACGTCGGGCAGTCGCTTCAATTCCTTCGTGACGACGTTACGTACAGAGCGAAGAAGACGTTTGAGCCCGAACACGTCTCCAGAAAGTTCCTTCCCTACCTAGATTATGCACAGCGCCGCGATCACAACCGGCGGTTCGAACACGAACAGAAGGCTGAGGGGTCCACTGGAGAGAACGCGATCGATATCGACGACCCCGGCGAGATCGCATCACACCTCGATAACACCGAGCTCTTCGCTCACGTGCCGGTCCGACCGGACCGAACGAGTATCCTCGGGTCACTCGTGGAGTCTACCGTCACTGCCCAACTTCCTGCGATTCCTGGAACCTCCAACTCGACCGAGGGGACTGTCCCGGAGGAACACCAGCGAACGCTCATTCTCGGGGCGACACCGGAACTGGTTGACCTCGCAGAGCGGGCGTTACCTGACGGAGCCCACTATCGAATGGACAGTGGCGGTACCGGAGAATCTACGATCCGGGAGTCCGATTCGTATCATCAGATCCAGCAGCGATGGAACGATTCGACATCCTTGCTCTCGTCGGTTCAATACGCACTGAACACGGAGCGATTCCATTCGCTCGTCGAGGGTGTATACAGCGACCGTGACCACTCGGTACGGTTCTTCGACACGCTCGTTCTTCTGGGAGCAGACCAGGTCACGGAACCCGAGTACCTCTTCTTGAGCGACCTCGCTGACCGTGTCGTCTCTATCGGGGATACACACGGCCTCGGTCCGTCGATGGTGAGCCCGGAAGCCGTCGAACATGGCCTCGATCAGTCGTACTTCTCGTGGGCTTACGGCCGATACGCCAGCCTTCCGGTCGACAACGCTACGAGCCTCCGATTCACCGGCGAGACGAACGAGTTCGTACAGAGCCTCTACCCACAGGACACGTGGACCGACAGCGATACAGAATTTACCTTCCTCGAAATCGAAGGCGGAGAGACGATCGCCGCCGAGGACTTCGAAATCCGAACCTCGGTGCGAGCACGGGAGGGTCTCCCCCAAGAACTCGTGTTCGACGTCTCGGACACGACTGCAAATCCGTTCACTATTCAGTCGAAACTGGAGTCGCGTGATTACCTCGACGCGACGTTACTGCGGCAGGGAGAGGTTGTGAATATCGATGACATTCCGATGCTGCTCGAATCGAAGCGGTCGCTCGATGAGGAACGGAACGCGACACACCACCGTGTCGTCGTCAAGACGGACGCAGCCCAAACGCCCGAGTTCACCCGCTCCTTCCTCTACAATCGGCCCGAGGCTAAAATCGTCGCCCAGGTTGCAGAGGACTACGATCCCGAGTTCATCGTCACGCCCTTCGAAACTCACGCCAACGAACTGCGACAACGACTTGAGGAACAAGGGGTTTCCGTTCCGGTGAAATTGCCGGAACAACTCGGTGCGGGTGTCGCCGGAACGGCGATCGTCAGTTTCGGCGTATCGAACGACCTCGGAATACTGCGTCCGCCGCTCAACCAACCGGAGATGTTGTACCGACTTCTCTCATGTGCTGAGGACATCTTGCTGATCGGCCACGGCCCGACGCTTCGCTCGAAGCGCGATCTTGAGGAGTTGGTTGATGAACAGGCAGAAAGTTATTCTTGAATTCCATTACTGGAAGGAACTGAGGCCTATTTCTCCGATTACCTCGCTGTCCCAAACCCGCACGTACTGTTTTTATACAGATTATCTTCTTAATGGGGGATTGGAATTGATATTGAAAGCGAAGATAGAGATACATTCTTACGCCGGCGGTCAGACGAAATCACCGACTACCGGCAAGGGAAGATCAATTAGTTCGCTCTAATTTCCAACTCGGTAAGTGGACTGAGTAACTCAGTTATATACGATCTATCAAGACTCTCCGGAGCATTGTACGTATCACACCCGTATTGATACACACAGAGCGGGCAGCCGTCGTCACAGTCACACTCGAAGTGCTCATCTATTAGGTCGACTGCCTCGTTGAAGTTCCGGAATTCCCCATCATCCTCTTCGACGAGCAGGCGGGTGATCTGGGCTCCCCCCTCTTGTGAATCGAATAGATAGAGCGCGTCATCGTCAACACTCTCGGTGAGTTCACGGACGTCTACGCCTCCGAGATACTGAAGCGCCATACGGAATCCGTGAGTCAGGGCGTGTGCTCCTTCACCGTCGTCCTCAACGAGATCGACCCGCACCCCTGCTGTCGAATACGCGTACCCCAGGCGGACGAACTCCGAGGGATTCTCGTATCCGTCCGGGTCATGGTCTGGGTCAACCGTACACCGGGCTTCGTGTTCGTCCTCGTCACGTACGATGATCCCATCACACTCGTCGTGCCCACAGCGCTCGAACAGTGTCTCACGACCGTCGACCTTCCCAGTGGTGTATTTCGCTCGGTAGGAGGTGGAGTGCATGAGTACATCCATCTCCCCGTACTCTAGCGTTCCGACGCAGTTGCCGTCATCGTCGACGAGATCAAATGCATCAACGACATCGAACGAGAGGACATCTGTCTCTCGTTCCGAGAACGTCCCTTGGATCTGTTCGTCGGACTCTCGGTAGACCTGTCGAGCTCGGAACCCATCTCCCGTCGATGGAGACAGGTCTTGTCGATACGCGGTAACCGAATCGAGGACAGTCACCTTTCGTGGTTTTAGCGATACGTTCGCATCGCATCTGCTACATGAACTCACGTCTGTCGAATACGAACTGTGACAGGCCGGGCAGACGAGTTCCTTTGCGAACTCGTTGGCTGCATCGGAATTCTCGATCGTCCTGCGTATCTCTTCGGACGCGAACTCGTCGTACTTCGTTCGGCAGACCGTGTAGGAAGCGTTGCCCTGCTCGTGGGCCCCACCGGGATGGAGTTCCTTGATCGCCATCCGCATTTCCCGACCCTGGTTGTTTCCTAACTGCTCACGTTTGTAGTCCTCCTTGACAAGCGTCGCGCTCACCGATGTAGCGACGGAGCGCATATTGAACGCGAACTTGCCGCCGCTGGCGGTCCGCATGAAGTCGCTATATTTCTCTTTGCGGATCTCTTGGAGGTGGTCATCGATGACGTTCTCTTGCGTCCGCAACCGGTCGATGTCCTCCAGCAACCGGTCTGCCTCGTCGGCATCGGTCGTCCGTCGTCTCGTTCGATCCAAGTCGCGACGGCGATCAGTGAGTTCGTCCAACTGGTCGTAGAGTTCGTTGGTGTACTCGAGATAGTGGTAGATGTACCGGTCGGAGAACTCCTCGACTGCCTCACTCACCAACTGG
This sequence comes from Halalkaliarchaeum sp. AArc-GB, assembly GCF_031432225.1. Classification (NCBI taxonomy): domain Archaea; kingdom Methanobacteriati; phylum Methanobacteriota; class Halobacteria; order Halobacteriales; family Haloferacaceae; genus Halalkaliarchaeum; species Halalkaliarchaeum sp. AArc-GB. The sequence continues at coordinate 18,517 of NZ_JAVKGM010000013.1, forward strand.
TCGAACTCGTCGGCCGCATGCCGGATCTTGCCCGAACACTCATCGGAGTCGCAGTGATCGTCCGCGGTCGAGGCACGATCCTGGTACCTGCGTCCACAGAGTTCACAGTAATCGTACTCGAGCATTCCCGAGAGGTAGTCCTCAATGTCGCCGCTGTAGTCAGTGACGAGCTCATCGAGGACTTGGATCTTCGGTCGACCCGTGTCCATCTGGAGGACGTCGTTGGTCTGTTCCCGGATCGCGGTGAGTTTGCTCCACCCCTGGGTCTGGGCCCGATCCGGTTTCTGCTCCCAAGTATCTCCGCCGGTGACCTTCGCCCGGTTTCCTTCGTATTCGATCTGCCAATCGATCCCGAAGTTCGCGGCGAGATAATCGAAGACCGCCCAGGAAAGTGAAACACGGAGGACCTCCTCGTTGTGTTCGTTCAATGGGACGTCTTTCGGGGTCGTATCGATGAGGTCGACCGGATTCTCGTAATAGTAGTAGTCGATCGGATTCCGCTGGCTAACACTGTGAATGAGAGCGGACTTCGAAGACCGACCCGCACGTCCAATCCGCTGTAGATAGGCGTTCATATTGGGTGGTGTCCCGTACAGCAGGAGCGAATCGAGCGCTCCGATGTCGACTCCAACCTCCATCGTCGGGCCGGACGAGAGGAAGTGTGGATGTTTGCCCTCTTTGAACAGATACTCGATGTTCCGTCGTGTCTGTTTGTCGGTGAGCCCGTAATAGGTGTCGGCCCACAACAGCATCAACCTGGCATATGTAGCCCGATACGCCCGATACGAGAAGCGGGGATGATCCGGGGATGCGGCTTCCGCCAGGGAGGTGTCATAGGCAACGGCATCGTCTGGGACCTGATCGAAGTAGCGTTCGAGCGATGAATACGACTCTTGATGACCAGGGCTGTACGCGAGGCCGTCGTTCCCGCCTGCAGCAGTAATCTCTAATGCCGTGGGAGATATCGATATCCACTCTTCATCATCTCCGGATTCGAGGATGTCGCTACTCAGCAAACTTCTGAGGACCGGCGTTGGGTTCGATAATCCACTCTCATCTCGGAGTGTATCGCGATGGAGCCTGTTTCCATTCTCGATGAGGGGACGGATCAGCGCTCGCTCGTCGCTGTCGAGGTCCACCGCCTGATCGAATCGGACGTCGAGCACGCCATCCTTCGAGAGGGGCCCATCGTGCTCGCGGAATCGTGGGTTGTACGAATGAACGATCACCCGCCGCAGTAACCGGTCCTTGATCGCGTTTTCCGCCTCCCAGTTACGTCGCTCGCGTCCCTTGAGTTTCGCATAGAGTGATACCTGGCCTTCCTTCACGTCGCGTGTCGTGGAGAACTCACTCTCCAACGTCGATATGGATTGGAAGGCCTCCTCAAAGACATCTTCCAGCGGGATCCAGCCGTCTGTCGCAGTCGCCGGAGTCACGAGGAGTTGATCGAGTAACGTCGACGCCTCCGGTTCGTCGAACTCTCGACGAAGGTTCTCCATGTCCGAATGCGCGTCGGCAAACGAGAGCATCTTCGCTGAGTCGAACCCCTCATCCTCAGCCACTGCTCGGAGGAGGTACTGTGCGGTGGTCACAGCGAGGTTCTGCTGACTGTACGTCAGCTCATCGTACCGTCCCAGGGTGTACTGTCGTCCCGCATGGTAACACGGGACCCCTGCCCGGAAGTTCGTCACCGAACGGAGGCCGCCTTCCGAATCGTACGTTCCGTACCCATCTACGTCGACAGTTTGTTCGACGAGTTCGGGCGAATCACATCCGCACTCGAATCCGATCGCCACCACGTCCTCGCAATTGCGGCATTCGAGGCGGCGGCGAAGTTCGAACAGCCCCCCTTTTGCGAACGTATAGGAACCACACTCACAGGAGTCGGGCGGTGATTCCTGGAAGTAGACCCGTTCACAGTCTTTGTTCCGGTCGACCCACGGGATGTACCGTGTATTGACGACGGTGTTTCCACAGGCACACTCGATTTGTGGACCGTCCGTCTCGTGGTGCTCTCCGCATTCGGGGCAGTCGACTCCTGTGCTCGTTCGCTGCGGGAGTCGCTGTGACGACCCACAGACCGAGCAACTGTTATCGATGGACTGTTGATGTTCACAAGAGGGGTCAACACACACCGTTGTGGTCCGATCTTTTCGTGCAGTCGGCGCCCCACAGGCCTCACATGAGTCGCTCGTCGCTCGTCGCTCAACGTGTCCACAGTCACCGCATTCAAGCCACGGTCGGAAGGTTACACGTAGCGCCTCGGATTCCAGGCCGCGGGCAGCGCATCGCTGACACGTGTGTTCGTCCTCATATCTCCCGCCGTGCTCCGTCGGCGTGTACTGCTCGAGTTGGTTGCAGGTCGTACAGTACCATCCAACCAGGGCCTCCTCACCACAGTGATTGCAGTACGTGGCCCTGGTGACGAATCCGTAGCCACATTCCGTGCATTCACCTTGAGGTGCCCGATAGACCGCATCACACCGCGCACAGGAGTAAAACCCGTCTAGGGGCCACGAGAAGAGGTGACTCCTGTTCTCGAACAATCCGGAGAACTCACCGATCGTTTGGACGTTCTCAAGGACAGTTTCTGCATCCCCCTCGTCGAGATCGAACTTGGTGCGAAGGTCCTCAAGAAGTTGCCGTCGCGTCCTCGGTTCGTCCTGGAGCAGATCGTGGATATACTGGATACACTGAACCGCTGCTGATTCGGGATCTGGCCTGGTCAGCCAGTCAAACAACTCGTCACTGACGGCAGTGGACAGTTCCGTCTGACTCAACTCGCCGGCATCGTCGACGACGAAGTCACCCGGTTGGAGTGCTTCTGGAGTCCTGCTGTTGTCCCTCCCCATATCGACGAGTGCTCGTTCCTCGATCTCGGTTTCGAAGAGCGATTTCGGAACCGAGTCCGGGGTCGTCGTCTCCAACTCTCGTGGGTGCTCGTCGACGTGATCGATTGAGTCGACGCCGGCCACCTTCCGGAACAGTTCGTTGTGATTATTCACCGTCGCAGAACTGGCAATGACCTGTAAGTCGTTCCCCTCGGAACGAGCCTGTCGGATCTCACGTATCCGCTTTACCAACATCGAGGTGTAGCTCCCGAACAGCCCCGTGTAGGTGTGGACCTCGTCAAAAACGAGGAAGTCCGGTTCGTGGATGAACGTCTCTTGCTCTTCGGGCGCGTTGATATTCATCGCCCGGTAGTTGATCGTGTCTGGGTTGGTCAGGACGATATCGACGTCCCTGTTCAAAACGTCCTGTTTGGTGAGGTTGATGAATTCCAGCGGGACATCGTCCTCACACATTTCCTTGGTGGGCCTGACTTTCAGGCGGCCGGAGTCCGGTGACACGCGGAGATCCTTCGAACACCCCTGACATTTCGCGAGATCCTCGTTGTATCCGGGGCATTCGAAGAATTTGAACGAGGACCGAAGGTACCCTTCGGCACCTTTCCGTCCCTTGTCGTTAGGAGTATCTCCGTCGTAGATCCCGACGGTGATGCGCTTCCGCTTCGGGAGGTTCCGATTGATCTTGTAGAGATACTCGATGAGGCGTTTGAGTTGATCCTGTGCGAGCGCTTTTGTCGGATAGACGAGGAGTGCCTTGACACTATCCGGGTCAGTTCCCTCGAGATTCCCCTCGTTCGCGCGGAGAGCGTGATCCAGAATCGGGATCAGCCATCCTTCGGTCTTCCCCCGACCGGTCGCTGCGGTGATGAGGGTGTTGTTTCCTTGGCTCACCGAAGAGACAGCACGCTCTTGGAAGTCGTAGAGGCGCCGGAACCCGAGCGACGAGAACGCATCGCTAAGCAACGGGTGTAAGTTCGCCTCAGCAGCGAACTCCTCCCAACTCTGATCGCTCCAGTTCGGGATATCGAGGGCCTGCAGGAACGGCCCTCTCGACCCGATAAACGACTCATCGGTATCGGTCGCTTGGAACCGATGATAGACGTTCTTCGCGGCAGGTGCCTTGTTGCCGAGGACATACGACTCGTACGCTTCTTTCATCGCCTCCGCACGCTGTGCCGGATCCTTCATGAGTGCAGACTCACCTCCAAGGCCGACTCGAGTTCTTCGACGCCTTTGATCTCCTCGAGACTCGAAATCGAGAAGTCCGACAGATGGACTGTATCCTGGGAAGTGAATTGTTTGATCTCCTCGATCGTCTTATTGGAGAGATCGTGTTCCTCCTGGAACGGCTCCCATCCGTGCTTACCCGAGTTCTCTTCCCATTTCCGCTGGAGTTCGTCCCATCGTTGAGAGAGAACCGTCGGAGAGTTACTCGACTTCCAGACGTCCTGATTGAGGAACGAATAGATAGAGTTGATCAGGGACTCGAACTCGCTATGCTTGCCTCCAATGATCTGATTCAGTTGGCTGGCCGAATCGAGGTCATCCTCCCAGGAATTCTGATGCTCTCGTTCGATAATTTTGGTCACGGAATCTCGTGCACGTCGTAAGTCGTCTTCGGCTTCTGAGATATCGTTTATGTGGTCTGAGAGGCGCCTGTTCTCAGCGTCGGTGAGTAACGTCTCGTCGTCGATATCGACTGCACGTTTTGCGGCCAACAGGGCAGAGTCGACAGCAGTCGGTCGCGTCCCGTCGAAGACGTCCTCAAGGACTGCTACATAAAAACCGAGTTCCGATGCAGTGTCCTCGATCGAACTCATCTTTGACTGAAGCCGGGCCAGAGATTTCCTCGCCGACTCTGCCTGGTTGTCCGTATCTCGGGCGTTCTGTATTCGCTCCGCCTTCTTTTCGAGTTTCTCGATCCGCCGGTCGAGCATATCTCGTTGCTCCGTCTTCATGTTAGATCCCCTCGATCGTATTCAGTGCGCTCCCTCGCGCCTGTTGTACGGCCGTGAATTCAGTCGAGTCGCGGACGAGTTCACGAAATTCGTTCCCATCGACGTCTTCGTGATCTTCGAGTTCTCCGAGCATTTCGGACAGTGTCTCATACACGTTCCACTCGTCATACACGGCCCTGCTCTCGCTGTACCCGTACATGAGAGAGAGTATCTCTGCCCCGTTTTGTGGAGCTGCCTTGCGATACCTTTCGATGATCGACCCGAATTCCTCGATATCCTCGTCCGACAGACGAGCGAGAGTCGAAGATGCACGCTCCCACCGCTCCTTGAAATTGATATCGAGCGGCGCGATAGCTTCCTTGAGTCGATTGTACATCTCGGTGAGATCGTCGATAGTGTGAGTTGGACTGTAGAGTCCCTCTACGACATCGATATCTTCCTTGATCGTGGCGACATCGAACGTTTGCTCCAGTTTTCTGAGCGCGGTTGCGTAATCCGAAACGGCCTCGTACAATGCCGAGACTTGTACGTTGGCTTGATTTCGCGTCGTCCCGATCCTGTATGCATCGGGGATCTCCGATGCGGAGATCTTCGTGAGTGCGGCGAGATAGTCTTCGAAGTTCTCTGAGACGGACTCGATCGCCGGAGAAAGACGCTCTTCGTCCACGAAGTTCTGCTTAAGTAAGAAGAATCCCTGACACAGCAACCCGAGGTCCGTCTTTCGTGTCGACAAGTCGATGAAATTCGATCTGAGAGAGCCGACATCGAACAAGGGATCATCCTGTTTGAACGGAGACGTTTCAGGGACGTTGTATTCATCCGGGTCTCGCAAGAGCGTCACCCGGTCCGGAGAGCTCACGCCCTCTGCGGCGTTCTGCAGCAGGAACCGTGACATGACGAGGAACTCCTCGAGCGTCATTCCTTCAGGAAGTTCAGCTTCGAGATCGTCACGCATCTTCGACCGGAAATCGACGACCTTGTTATCGGCCCACGCCCGTACGGCATCGAAGTCTGTCCCCGGCCGGAATTCTCCATCGAGTCCGCGGATCATGAAGTTGAGCAGGAGTTGCTCATAGACGTCTTCACCGACGGCTCCATCCGGTTTGTGCGGAACGACTATCGCTCTCTCCTTGCTCTGATCTGCACCCCTGATTTCGACCTGTAAGTCGCCCCGCGCGTGATAGAATCCCGCTGTCCCATCGGTCGTCGCGTTTTCGTTCGCGAGTCGAGCCGGGTCGTAAAACGCTTCGAGCGCGGCCCGAACGCCCTCTTTGAGCCGATTAGAACTGGGGAAGTCTCCGCCGGTCCCGTACCAATCCTGGAACTGAGAGATCTTCCGGGAACGGTCACTTTCGCCATCTGAGTCTACTGTCGAGGACGTCTTTGTCTTCCCGGTCGTCGGGTCAATTTCACCTCCTGAGCCGGAGTCATCTTCATCGTCCGTCTCTTTCTCTCCCACTTCTCCAGCACCCGCTCCGGCCTCCGAGGGATCAATAGGTTTGAGATCCGAGTCGGGCACGGTCCACCCGATATCCTCGTAGACGACGTTCAACCGGACGAGGCCATCCTCGACAGTGGTTTCGTCAGGAATCGGGATGTCGAATGCCTCAAAACACGCCTTGGGGACGACGACATCACCATCGTCCATGCGACCGTACCACTTCGTCAGCGACCGGAAAGACGAGTCGTATCCACCGACCGCTGTGGGAGCAGAGAAGTCTCTGAGATATCCATGGTTCCTCACTTTCTCATGCGGGGGAACACTCGCTCGAAGACAGTCCCCGATCACGTGATAGAGAAGAAGCCGGGGGGTCTGCTGGAGATTGCCGTCCTCTTCGAGATGATCGTAGGCCCTGATGATGAACCGCTTGCTGAATGGATAGAGGTCGTCGAATGCATCGTCATCGATCGACGGATGCTCGGGGACGTCGGAGTGCGACTTGATCGCCTCGAGGTACTGTTCGACGAGTTGGATCGGCATCGCGCCCTCCTCGAGGAAATATGCCTCACCGTCTCTGTTCGTCATAACGAGGTAGCCGACCGCTCGCTGTCTCATGTACGAGAGATCGCCGACCATCAGCGCGTCATCCGCCTTCTCCGACTCCCACCCGGTCGTATACCCCAGTACGACATCGAATCCGCTCTGCATCGTCTCACCTCCATCACCGAGTTGGAAGATGTGATCCATGAAGTCGTCCTTCATGACGGTGAACGTGGTCACGTCTTCACAGATGAGCACGGGACGCTTCCCCTCCGCTTGATATTGGTCAGCGATGTCGATGAGTTCCCCTCGGAAATCCTCGATCCCGAGGTTCGTCATGAGTCGATCGTGAATCGCGGTTCGAATGCGGGGGAAGATATCCTCATCAGAGACTGACCGGCCGAACTTGAGAAGACAGATCTCGTTGAATTCCTCACGTTCGAGGAGTTCGATCCGCTGTTCGCGATCCTCATCCTCGACAGCTTCCTGGTATTCGTTGATGTTCCGCTCGAGAACACTCCGAAGATCCGGTCCGTTCGAGTTATCTTCGAGGAACTCCTCGAAATCGAAGTCGTTGTGGTCGTACTGATTCGACTCGAAGGCCCGTAGACTCGAGATGATGAAGTCCGCTAGATCGGCGGCATTGAGCGTCGCGATGTCTTGTACCTCATCGTACTCTGCATCGATGTGCTCGTAGAGCTTGTCGAGGATATCGCTGATGCGAGTACTGTTTCGGGAGATGTGGATCGCGACGTGCTCGTCAGCACCCCCGAGTTCGCCGTCACCGTTTATTTCATATTCGAGCCACTGGCAGAGGTGGCTTTTCCCGCTCCCGACTTCGCCCTTGAGCATGTAGATCCGGTTTTCATCTGATGTGGGATCCGACTGAACGATATGATCAAAGATCTGTTCATCGGAGACGAAGTCGCCATTGTGGCCGATCAGACTCTCCGCACGTATCTTCCGAATCGGGATATGTGTCTCGAGGAAGACATCTGGTGACTTCTGTTGCGACTCCTGCTTGATATAGTTCGAGACGACGTCGTCGTCCCACGTTTTGTGGAAAACACTCATGGGTTCATCCTCCGTTCATTTCGGTCAAGCGGATACCAGTACGTCGGCTTCTGGGGGAACGGCCGTTCGATGTTGAATGTCGAAATTCTCCGTGTTCCACCGTTGGGCATCGGGAGTTCGACCACGTCTTCTGTGTCGCTCATCGAACGAAGGGTGAGGACCCCATCGTCTACCATATTTGCTAGCACGTCGGCTACGCCGACGCTGACTGTAGGGATGTTTAGCGACTCGGAGAACACACCGAGGAATTCCGAGTCGATCCATTCCATCGCTCGAGCGAATCGCTTCGAGTCCTCGCCGTTCTCGTTGTACCAACTCAGGAGTTCACCCAGTAATGGTCGTGCAGGGGAGGTCATGACTTCGTTCTCACCGTCTCCGCTAAGGTAACTCAAGGCGCCAACGTGATCGGCCAGGTTCGCCCACATCCGGAGTTTCTCTTCCCGCCAGGCAAGGTCGAACAAGTTGGTCTCGTCTCCCTTTGCAACCTCCAAGAGTTCCTCGAGCGAACACCTGCGGGTATCCTGTTTAGCGGTGATGTCGAACAGGTATGAGAGGTGGTACTGCTCTCCCTCTTGCTTTCGAATGTGGGCGAGTAATCGGGGCTCAAACGACTCGAGCTCAGGATAGAACTCGTCGTTCGTGAGGGAGACGACGTCCGTATCGGAAATTTCGATCATATCGATCGCCTCCAAGAACCGGAGACAACTATCGATATGAACTGTGTTCGTGTTTCCCGATGCGAAATCTGGCCTGCCGAATCGCTCTTCGATATCTGTTTCTGTTACGTCCTGACCACCGCCGACGAAGGTGTAGATCGACTTCAGTTCAGCCCCGCGAACAGTACTGTACCCTGTGAGGAGTTTCGACGGTTTGTCGTCGTTGTACGTGTATTCAGACATTGTCGTATTGCTCAGCGTTCATTTGGCGCTGTTCGTCCAATCTGTCCGCTCGGAATCCACATCGGGTCAGCATTTCGTCCATCTTGTTTGCGATATCAGTGACGTCACCACGCTCGAGCCACGACCGGAGGGTTTCTCGGATCCGCTCCGTGTATCGCTCGAGTACTTGGTCGAGGTCGTGCTCTACGAAGAAGTAGAGCGGTTCCCATGCCGGACTGTCTGGTGGGATCCTGTCGTAATCGAACAACGAGAGCAGCGTATCGCCTTCCAGCCCATGTGACCGATGGTGATCCGAGACCTGATGGAAAAAATAGTTTCTCGTCGTCGTCATCGGTATCGCTGAGTCGAGTTGGGTCTTGACGTATTCGTCCACGAAGTCCGGATACCGGACTGTAGTCACCGGACCATACTCATCGGTGATCGGTCGACTGGGTGAGATTGCTGGGGCTTTCGGCGCGGTAGAATCCGTGACGAGAATATAGATATCGTCTTCAGATCGTTTTCTGAGCAGATCCTTGACGATGTGTTGCTCACCAGTATATGGAATTTCGTGTCGCCGAACCTCCGTCTCTTTCAACCCCTTCTGACTCACCACGTGAACTAACGGGAACAGTTCATCTCGCTCGTACAGTTCTTCCGTCGGTATGAACTCGTACTCCACCATTCGAAAGCCGTTATCCCACAACGGTCGGTGGAGGAACCTGGAGAATCCCAATTCCTTGAGTAGGGGAAGACTCCGCAGTTGCGCCCGCTCTTCATGCGTGTGTTGGCCTACCTTGGGGTCGTTGAGGATCACGAACGTCGCCTCGTTCCCTCCAGTTAGTTCTGACAGTCTATCGCACACGAGAGGTGGTAGTATTCTACAAGCAGTAATATATAAAGCTTGATTCTCAACAGTGAGGCTCTGTTGAAATCCTTAGGAAGTGATATATTCTGACCAGTTGCGATCAATACAGACGGTGGGCTTACCGTCTCCTAACGTCACCTGATAGTACATGAGCAGGGAAAGGGAGACAGGACCGAGCGGGAAAGACACAGGAATAGGGATGGCGATTGGACTTGCGATTGGGGTCGCTATCGGTTCTGCTACGGATAATATCGGACTGTGGCTCGCTATCGGAGTGGCACTTGGTGCTGCAATTGGTGCCGGACTGAGTAACCGGGAATAGAACTGTATAATTCTTGATTGCGGAGTAGGCAGATCTACTGACCGGCTGTTTCACACGAAAACCTATCTGAAGAAGAGGATTTCAACAGAGCCGCTCGCTCATGATGTTCCAGGTATCGTTCTGTTCCCCGAACAAGGAGGCGAGATGGAAACAAGCTACCGCGACGATAAACGCCAGGATTTACTGGTTCGTGAAGTCGCTACTCGGCGGAACCCACCCGGATTACCGTCGCAGAAGCGTTCATCAATGACTTGCGAATGACGCTGTCCGAAGCCATCGATCTACCATGACGTAGAAGCGATTCGGGGGTTAGTCCCGCTTGCCGATCTATTCCCTGCCTTCGACGTACTGCAATACTTCTTCGATCTCGGCTTGCTCGAACTGCGCGTCGGTGACGTACGCGAGGTAGTTCGTGTGCTCGTCCCCAGCACCGTACTGATCGTCATGTTAGTCTCAAAGAGCCGACCAACGATAGGATGGATTGAAATAGGATTGGACGTAATCCAGCGCTGGTGAACTAACGCTGTGAAGTTCTACGTGCCCGAGTGGGAGGACGCGGTCGATGCCCGCTACGATTTTGTCCACGATGAACTCTCTAATCTGGACAAGCAAGAGCGGGAGCGTCACTTCATCTGGGACATTTTCGACTACGAAACGACGCCGATTGACGGCGTACTTATTTCTCGCGAGCAGGTGGAAGATAGTCAGCGCAAGTACGACCGAGTGACTGAGCACGGCGTCTACGATGACCCTCAGCTTACCATTCCAGATTGGCTCCCGACGATCAGCGACTGTGGAGCATGGGGGTACAAATCGCTCCCATTTCCTCGATACGGGAACGACGATATGCTGGAGTTCTACGAGGCACTCGACGTGACCGTGGGAGTCACGATCGACCATCTCGTGCTTGGCTCCGGGAAGGAGAAGGGGCGTCTCTATCTTGATAAGCACGCTTTCCATCCAGACTTCACGGAAAGTGATCTCCCCGAAGAGCTCACCGAGCAAGTCGACATCATGGTCGATGAGTGGCCCGCAGAGTGGCCTGATCTTGTCGAGCGGTACGACGATTCGATCTACGGCGTATCCGCAGTCAAACCTTTTACTCACAAGGATTTCGAGGGGAGCGTTCAGGGAGTTCTCCAACGCATGGATCGTGACCCTCGTGCAGTCTATCGAGAAGATGATAAGCAGGATAGGTATGAGATGACGCTAGAGAATGCGGCCGAGATCCGTGAGCTCTACGATAATGGGGATTGGTCATTTCACCTCATGGCTGCATTTCAGGGATGGAATCCGACCACCTACGGCGAGGCACTGGACGAAGTCCTCGAGATGGGTTATCAGTACGTCGGCATTGGTGGCGTTGCTGGGAGTCAACTCAAGCAGGTCGAGGAAATTGTCACAGAGGTAGGGCACCGAATAACAGAGTTCGAGTCAGAACACGAGACACGGATCGACACCCACGTATTTGGGTTCGCAAAGACGGATGGCTTCGAGACAGTCGGTCGAGCACAGATGTCCTCGATAGACAGCGCAAGCATGCTCCGAGCAGCGTGGACAGGCGGAAACAATTATCACTTGAACCCTGACGAGCGTTTCGATGCCATCCGCGTTCGGTACCCGAAACCCGGTGACTCTCTTGAGATTGCCGTCAAAAAGTCAATGCTCGGTCAAGAAGTGTTGCATGCCTTGCGCGCTTTTGACGATGAGGACTCGATTTCGAGACGGACCCGTGGCTGGTACGCGGAAGCGGACCTCGTGCTTGACGCACTCGTTGACTACCTAGAGGAACACCGGCATGATGAAATATACGATGCGAGGCTCCTTCGGAAGATCACTAGCGAGTTCCGTGATGATTTCGAGTATGGGTGCGAGTTGCAGGCGAGTTTCAGTGATGATCTCAGAAAGCAACTTGTGAAACTGCTGCGTGTCGATGACGCTGACGATCCAGTTGATTTCGACGAGTATATTGAGATTATTAACACCGGTCGAGAGGTTGCTGAGGGATTCCCTCGAACTGCAGATCGCGTGGAAGCACTCGAAGAGAAGTCCGGGGAGATGGCGACGTTTAAACAGGTCTGGACGGTGTTAGAGAACTATGCTGTATCAGACTTAGTTGATGATCAGAATCTGCTTGAGGGATACCGGAAGACGCTTCGCTCTCGTCCGTGGGATCGGTGTGACTGTCCGATTTGCGAGGATTTGGGTATTGAGGTCGCCATCTTCCGAGGGAATAACCGGAACCGACGCCGCGGATTCCACAACACGTATCGATTTTATCAACAGTTCAAGCGTGATCTGCCGAAGATTCTGATCGTGGCTCCTGCTGATAGCTCCCTATTCGGCCGAAACACCGTGGAAGGCTACCTCACGGACATGTACGGGGAGCTCTGGGATGCGGTGCATGATATTCCGGTTGCGGAGATTGGTGTCCTTGATGCGAATGGTGTCCATGAGTGGTGGGAACCCGGCCCGTCGAGTGTCTCTCTCGATCCTTCTGGGATCTCAGAAGAACTTGAACGAAAGGCCGGCCGTTACGATACGATCCTCTACTATGATCCTGACGGGGAAGCACGCTTTGATATCGATAGTGTCGAGATAGTGGAAGATCCGCAAGAGGTTCGAGGTCGGACTCTGGAAAGGCTGGGATACGATTCAGATCCTGTCCCGAGCAGAGACATCCAGATCCAGTTGGGGGAGTTCTGAATGCGGATCCTGATTATCGATCAGTGTTCAGGGACAAAATCTCATCCGGAGGACTATCCAGTCGTCAATCAGGAAGAAACGAAATCAGAGGATCCAGAGAGTCTCTTAGAGAGTCTAGGTATTGAGGGGATTCGAGCGAAGGATCTGTATGATGGGAAGCAGCAACGCCGAATCACGGAGGCAATCCATGCGCTTACGACAAAAGGTCACAACGTGGAGCGATTCTTTGTCAGTGCGGGTTTCGGACTCGTCAACGAGGACCAGCGTCTGCCTCCGTACGAAGCCACATTTAATTCAATGTCTCAAGCGGAGATTGCTGAACGGGCGGAACGGTTTCAGCTTACTCAGCGGGTGAGAGAACTGATTGATAATGGGGGCTTTGATGTCGTTTTTCTCGCTCTTGGGGCGAAGTATTACGACACGATCGATCTTAACGGGCTTCTCAGTTCCACGCCGGTAGAAACGACTGTCGTTCTGTTTAATCAGGAAGGAATTGAAGAGGGATACGAACAGGTCATTTCTGTACCTGCACGAACCGAGGAAGGCAAACAATTTGGGTCAACGGTAGTAGGTCTGAAAGGGACTTACCTCAAGAATTTCTCTGCTGCTCTCTGTGACTCAAAAGACTCAGTCACTCCTGATGAAGCGGCTGAGTACTGTCAAACGGACCATTCAACAGGTTCTCAATCCGGGATAGACAACTACTCTTGATCGGCTTTTGAACCTATATTGTGTAGCCGCTAACGTCTAGAATCTCATCTCACATGTGTTTATTCGGCTAATCAAACCGCCAACTCACTTGATCAAAGATTGTTTGGCCATATCATGCCAGTCACCGAATGAGTTAGTAGTAAAGCCACAAATGGGTGAATAAATTGAATTTAATTCGATCGCCCTCTCATAGGGAACTCGCTGATTTTGTGGCTAGCGGCCATGCGAATAGCGAACTCATTACCATTTATGCAACTTGTGACGTGGAATTTACGGGCAATCGAGAAGGTACGATCGGCGAGGGAGAGCGAGTAATTATTTGTAAAAAAGATGGATCCGTCGTTGTTCACCGCCCGACATCTGCGCGTGCAGTTGCTTCCCAAGGAGTTCGGAGCACCCTAGAGACGCTTGTTCTAGAAGACCGTGTTCGGATCTATAGTGCGAGTAGTCAACATGAAACAATTCGAGTGGATATTACTGCCGCATCAGTTGCTGTGCGCCATGGCGCACAAGATGACGCCACGCTACAAGAGGACCAGACGGAACAACAAATGCATCGAGCGATAGAATTGAGTCCAGAGTCTATCGAAGATGGTCTCCGCATTATAGAACACGAGCGAAAGATTCCACACGGACGAATTGATTTCTTCGGGAAGGACATCGATGGAAATCCGGTCATCATTGAAGTAAAACAGCCTACTGCAAAGTATACTCATGTCGATCAACTCCAACGGTATGTTTCCTATTTTCGAGAGTCGATTGATTCTCATGTCAGAGGTATATTGGTCGCGCCATCGATCCATGCATCAGTAAAGAGACTACTCCGCGATCAACATCTAGAATGGGATGAGTTCGAAGAATATCAACGAATATCTACACCACCAGGACAATCATCAATTGATGATTGGCGTGATTGAGGTCCCACTTTGTACCCTCTGATAGACGAGTTTTGTTCGTTTGATTCAGATACTATCCTCGGGAATCCACAGCTGAGAGTCCTTCTCCTCAGAGAAATCTAAATCTGCGAGGGTATCTAATCCTCGTGACGTGAGAAGACCAGTGTGGAAGAGCACGGCCTTGTACTGGAATAGCGTGTTTGTGTGGTAGTTTTCTTCTCGATCAAATACGTCTAACCGCATCTCTTGATCCCGTAGAGCGTCTCGCCGTGTCTTCGGATCCGTGCTGAGAAACAAGTCGATAGCGAACTCCGGGCGACGTCTTGCAAGGCGTTTTGCGACCTGATCGACGCGGAATTTCTCGGAGCCCTCTTCAGCGATATTGTCCAAAACGTTGAGTAATTCCTGCGTCGGCGGATACTGCAGAATCGCGTCTCGTGCTACGATCCCCATCGCTGGTTCAACGTCGATCAGTCGCTTCTGAGAACCGTAATACTCGTTAACTTTCTCCAGCGCAGGCAGTACACCATCATAACAATACGAAAGTGTCCGAACAGATTCAGTTCCTTTGGGGGTCAGTGTGGGTTCACCACTCCCGGTTGCGACTAGACCCAGTGCTTCTGCATCCAGCCGTGCATCCGACGTAGTTCCGATAACGTATTCCTCACACAGGGTTTCAGCGTCGCCATCGGCAGCAACTGAAAGTGCATACCCGACTGCATTTTTTGGATGATTCTTTTTCAATTTCGACGGGACATCACCTCCGATTCGGGCATGAAATCGGATCGTCTCGGTGGACGGGGTCGTCGATGCACCGACCGCTCTCGGTTTCTCGGCGACTTCAACGCTCTCAGCTTCATCAACCAGGAGGAGTCCAATATCAAGTTCTCCGGCTAAACGACGGTGAATTGGTTTTATACTCTGCCTCGGGACAGCTGCGAATCCGAGATTAACCTCATCGAGATGTGCGTGTGCCTGTGTAATTGCCTCAGCGACGTTAACGGAATCACCAGAGTGACCTTTAGCTTCGACAGCGCACAGTAGTGGGGAGATGACCTGTTCCGTGCTCGTTTCAAACGCATCCGGATTCGGTACGGCCACGAGAGCATCTGGACGCCCTGCAGAGAGGTTCAGTGCATTAATCGGTGAGAGTCTCTCGATGGTTTCATCGGCAACCTCTGTCTCTCCCCACTGACTTACAAGAAACTGTGCATCAACGATCGCGTATCCGTGCTCTGTGCCATCGGTGACAAGGAAATCTTTCGCCGCCGCCAGCACGAGCGGTTCAATCATCTAGTCCACCGACGATCTCGGCGGAGAATAATGATTGGGGTCAAGTGAGTCCCAATAGGGGCAAGATATTCTACGAGACGACTTCCTGAATGATTTCCGCGTCTATATTTGCCCGTCCCCGTTCGGCGGCATCATCGACCGTGTAGCTACAAATCGATAGTGCCTGTCGTACGTTCCCTTGTGAGCTTTGTAAGATAAGTTGGAGGCTGTCTTCTTCGAATACATCGGCCACTGACACCGGATCATCGGAAGCTAGGTCGAGATACGAATCCACGAGAGTCTCTAGGTGCTCTTCGGTCATCGGTCGGAGGGAGACTTCTCGACCGATGCGTTCGGAGAAGGCGTGGTATTCGCTCATGATTTCCTGCCAGACTTCCGGGGCGCATCCGAACATCATGCTGAGTCCGGAACTGTTCTGGTCCATCAGGTGTCGGAGGCTGTTGAGCGTCGCTTGTTCGTTTTTTGGGGAGAGTCGCGCTACGCTCTCGAACTCGTCCACGAAGACGAAGACGCCGGTGTAGCCGAGTTCGAGGAGCATGTTTTTCAGCGCAGTAAACGCACGGACACCCATCGTGTCGTCGTCGAGTGCGCTGTGGATCTCCATTTCTTTCCGCTGTTCGTATCGAATGCCTTCTGCGGTGAGCCATTGCCACGCGTAGAGGTTCGTGTCTTCATAGACCATGTGTACAATCGCACGAGCGAAATCAGCGAACTTTGTGACATCGCTCAATAATTGGACAGCCTCTGGAACGAGTTCTGAGAGCAGAATCTCTCCCTCATTGATCAGCGATTTCATCGAGGATGCCCCCATCGGATTCGTCTCGGTATGCTTTCGGGCGACGTGAGAAAGGAATTCGTACGCAAGTTCCTGTACACGATCGAAGCCGAGATCGTACATGAACTCGTGATAGACGTCGAGGAACCCTTCTCCAGGCTGAGCGACATATCCCACGAGAACATCTCCGCGGTCACGGACGAGCGAGCGTGCGTATTTGAGGGTGTGTGATTTCCCATTTCCGTACTTTCCGGTTATGACGAGGTGTTTCGATTTTCCGGTACTGAGCACCGACGACACGGTATCGCTTACCGCGTTCGCCACGTGATCCTGTCCACAGTAAACCTCTGGATCGTCCGAAGGGACTGGGCTGTAGGGAAACGGATTTTCGTCGAGACCGAGGGATGAGTAGTCGCGCTGTTCGTCTGTAATCTCAAAATTGTCAGTTGTCATTGTTGTTGAACTGGAGGTCGCGGTCGTACACCGCGAGGTAGTAGTATTGTTTACCAAGCTGTTCGACACCACGCATCACCTGCTCTGAAGACTGATCAGTGGTGACGAGATCACCGCCACCATCGGCCAGTTCGATCGTTTTGAGTCCGTAACGCGCCTCCTTCGCACCGGTGTCGATCGGTGCTCCGGAGAGCTCTATCCGTCCGATGTTTTGTTGTGCAAGCGTCCGCAGGGCTTCATCGAACGTAGCACGGTCACAACTGAGGCGCTCACAGGTATGCTCACGAAGTTCGGGGATCGAGAGATACCGCTTCTTCAGATTCACGCCAGCACTTTCTTCTAGGCTGTCAGCAACAGACAGCAACACGTACGGGAAGTTTGGCGGCACTTCGCTTTCTTCGACTGCATAGAAGGTCCCATCGAACGCGTTTCTCTGGATCGCGCCGAGGCGCTGCGCCCAAGCTCCGATGACATCTAACGATGTCTCGTTATATTCGTAAGGGGTAAACTCGGCTTGTTCTTCAAGTAGTTCCAGCGCCACATCTGGTTCGATGGTGCTACCATCTTCGAATAGACCGAGAAACTCGCCGTAGTGTGGACTGTGAGTTTGCAGAACCGAGCTGACTTTCTCCCAATTGCTTGCTTCGACGGCATCGATAAAGCGCTCACCGACGGACGTTGCCGCGTAGGTTTCCTTGTCAGGTATTTCTTCAGTGAGACTGAGACGCGTCGATTCGAGGATTGTTTCTCGTGCACGCCGTTTGCTCACGTTAAGTACATCAACGATGTCATCCGTCGACTGCGCGCCGTTCCGACACAAGTGGGTTAGTTCGACTAGTCGACCGAGGTTAACCGGTCGAACGGTGGGGCGGTCGTCACTCATGTGAGTCTCCTGACTTGCTGCTTTGCTAGTTTGTAGGCCCGGGCGGTTACTTCGTTGCCACGGAAGCGAAGATCGAGGTATGATTCAACGTCCTCGCCTGCTTCCACCATGTACCGGAAGCGACGAAGTTCGAGTGTGAGTGCCCACAAGTTGTGCTTCACGAGGGCATCACGGTCCTCGCGGACGTCGTCAAGTGTGCGATCTTTACAGACCGGACAAGCACAAGGAAGGTATTCGAGATCCTCGATATGTCGGAGTTCCTCACCTCCGAATCCGGGGATCAGGTAGTTCCGGTTACCAGCACTTCGGATAAACGCACTTGAATCGAAACTGTCCACTCCGCAGTAGAGCAGTAGTGGTTGGTACACGAGACCGCCCAATCCGTACGCATGGAGGTGCTTGTCAGTTGCTCGCCGTGCAGCTAATATCAGTTTTGTGACCTTCTCATAGTCGGTCCTGATAGGAACGAGACTACCGAGGGCGTATCCGTCGAATTCACCGTTCTTCTCAAGATATCGAATCCCGTTCCGTATTGTCTCAGGGTCGTACCCGTGGACACTAGCGAAAAGTAAGCCGTCTCCGTCATGCGAATTGCTCGCAGCAAGGGCCCGCTGAATGTTCTCTTCTGCCCGCCGGTCGTTCTCTCGTTCTCTATTCTCGCGCGAGAGTGGAACGTCGACTGTTCCAAGGATATCTGCTTCGATTGCCTGCTGTGTTTCGAGCGATTTCTTTGGGGTGGTGTCTAGTTCCTCAGAGCGGAAATCAAATCCACCACTATCGGCGAAAATAATGGTTGATTTGGGTACCCCCATCTCACTCCGCAGGGTCTGACCGTCCTGTATTCTATCCCATTGTGGTTCCCGCTGACGTATCGACCGAGCGTTAACCATCGCAGTCGAGAGGTCAGGGATCTCATCCGTGTACTCTGGGGTGTTATCGCTTGATCGCTTCCCGATATTCCGGACTGGGAAGAGAACAGGTGTCTCTAATTTCCCGTGTGGCGTTGATAGTGTTCGTCGTCTGTATAACATGTAACGAGCTGCGATAAGCTCAGCTGTGACTTATATCTTTTCCTGACCAGAATATCCAAAGACGGTGCTCAGTCTACGAAAGTAGATGTGAATTTATCCCGATAATACCAACATGCCATTTAATTTGCCGTAGTTCCGGGCTCACTCACCCATCTTTCACCACCTCCCACGTCGAACATGTCTCTCAAGTACTGAGCCACATATATTCGCCTTATTCAGCAACGAAGGTTGGCCTACATTCGGCACATACAGAGCTAAGCCGGCCGTTCCACGAACTCCGTAACAGCGTAGAACGGAAGCGTATCAATCAACGCGACAAGCAGTTTCACGATGTACTGCCCAGCAACAATCGACACAAGCGCCCAACCCCACGTCGGGTCCCCACCGAGGCCGAGTGCCGGAAAGATAGCGAAGCCGAGCGTGATGAACACGACCGTGTCCACGCCCTGACTAATTGCAGTGGAGCCGCAGTTTCGGAGCCAGCGATGCCGACCAGCCGTACGATCCTTCAGGTTAGCGAATAACCGAACGTCGAGATGCTGGGCGAACGCGAGCGCGACGACGGAGGCGAGGATGATCGATGCCGAGCCGCCAAGCGTCGATACGAACGCGTCTTGTCCACCGTAGAACGGGGCAGACGGCATCCAAATGGCGAGGAACACGAGCGCATACGCGATGACGAGCGTGACGACGGTTCCGTTGACCACGGTCGCAGCGTACTCTTTCCCGTGGTACTCGACAAGCAGGTCTGAAGCGAGGTACGCGACGCCGAACGCAACGAACCCAGCAGGGACAGCGACACCGCCAAGCCCCGGCAGCTCGATCCACGTCAGTTTCGCTGCGAGGACGTTTGCGAGGACGATTGAGCCGGCAAACACAGCAGTAAAAATCGCACGAGTATCCTCAGTCTCCATCAGCTGTCACCACCGTCTGTGACCGGACAGTTGCGTGTGATGCTATATTGCGGCTCGGCCAGAGTGGATGCTAGGGGGCAACGAGAGAGTCGGCGGAGAGACGATCGTGAGTGGTGCTGCTGTTCCATCGATGAAGTAACGAAACTCAATCTTTATATATTCCCCGAATATTCTTCGAGTATGTCTCGGAGTATATCAAGAGACGAATCCGAAGCAGATGTGCTTCAGGAAGCAGGCCACCGCACACTCCAAATTGGAGCAGATAAGCCGATTCGGATCAGTTCGGGCCATCGAATCCTCCATCACGATGGGAAGTGCTCGCGGCCACACGGCCACAACTACGAGATCACCGTCGAAGTGACCGGGGAACTCACCGAGGAGGGGTGGGTCGTCGACAAAGGCGACGTCACGGACGTCATCGACGCGTGGGACCACCGGTTCCTCGTCGAAGAGGGCGATCCGCTCGTCGACGCGTTCGAAGCGTCGGGCGACGGCGACGCGCTCGTCGTCTTGGAGCACCCGCCGACGGCGGAGGTGATGAGCGTCCTCCTCGAACAACGCATGCTCGATGCGTTCCCGGACACCGTCTCGGACGTGTCGGTGTCGGTGAGCGAAACCGGTGAGCTCTGTGCGAGTTACTGATGCCGGTCGCTAGCGATATCGAGGAGCCCGCAACAGACGCTGACACGACTGGTGAGGGCCTCCCGATCAACGAGGTGTTCTACTCGTTACAGGGCGAGGGAACGCTCGCAGGCGTCCCCTCCGTCTTCGTACGGACCTCTGGGTGTAACCTGCGGTGTTGGTTCTGTGATTCGTACCATACCTCGTGGGAGCCGACCGGGGCGTGGCGCGACGTCGACTCTATCGTGGAGGAAATACAGTCCCACGAACAGGCTGGCCACGTCGTGCTCACAGGTGGGGAACCACTCATCCACGAGGAGTCAGTCGAGCTCTTAGAACGGCTTGACGCAGGGGGGTATCACACGACGGTGGAGACGAACGGGACGATCTACCGGGACGCACCAATCGATCTGGCGAGTATCAGCCCAAAGTTGGCGAGCAGCACGCCGACACCGGAGCGTGACCCGAAGGGGGAGGGCGAGTGGGAGGAGAAACACGAACAGAACCGGATCGACATGGATGCGTTGTCCCAGATGGTCGACGACTACGAGACACAACTCAAGTTCGTCGTGACCGACGAGTCGGACCTCCCAGAGATCACAGACCTGGTTGACCGAGTGCGAGAAGCGACGGCGACGACCGTCGCCGATGATGACGTCCTGTTGATGCCGGAGGGCATGACGCGCGAGCAACTCGACGGGACGCGAAGCGAGGTCGCCGAGCTGGCGATGGAGTACGGCTACCGGTACACGCCACGACTCCACGTGGACCTATGGAACGACGCACCGGGTACATGAGTACGTCACTCTCAGAGACCGGTCGGAAGAGCGCGGTGCCGCGAGTGCGGTGTGAGTGTCGCCTGCGGCGTGGTGAACAGAGCGATAACCGATTCGACGCAACTGAGCAATCATGAGCAACAAAAGCGCGGTAATTCTGGTCTCCGGCGGGATGGACAGTGCGACGGCTGTTTACGAAGCGATCGAGCAGGGGTACGAGCCGTACTTCCTCCATACGTCGTACGGGCAGCGCACCGAAGACAAAGAGTTCGAGTGCGCACAGACGCTTGCTGAGGAGGTTGATGCGGCTGATTTCCTCCATATCGAGACGGGGCACCTCTCGCAGATCGGGGCATCGAGTCTGACGGACGAAGAGATGGATGTGGCTGACGCGGATATGGAGAGCGACGAGATTCCGACATCGTACGTCCCCTTCCGGAACGCGAACCTGTTGTCGATGGCGACGT
This sequence comes from Halalkaliarchaeum sp. AArc-GB, assembly GCF_031432225.1. NCBI lineage: Archaea > Methanobacteriati > Methanobacteriota > Halobacteria > Halobacteriales > Haloferacaceae > Halalkaliarchaeum > Halalkaliarchaeum sp. AArc-GB. Next base: position 39,973 of record NZ_JAVKGM010000013.1, read on the forward strand.
CGTACGCAGAGGCGACTGATTCGGAGGCGCTGTTCATTGGGGCGCACTCCGAGGACTTCTCCGGGTATCCCGACTGTCGCCCCGCCTTTTTCGACGCCTTTCAGAACGTGATCGACGTCGGGACGAAACCAGAGACAGAGATTGAGTTGAAAGCGCCGTTCGTTGAGTGGTCGAAGACGGAGATCGCCGAGCGGGGGTTAGAACTTGGTGTGCCGTACGACATCACATGGTCGTGCTACCGCGACGAGGAGCCGGCCTGTGGGGCGTGTGATGCGTGTGCGTTCCGCTTAGAGGCGTTCCGGAATGCCGGGTCACGCGATCCGATCGCGTATGCTGAGCGGCCGGAGTTCTCGTAACGCTTCTATTCAAACGACGTAGGAAAAACTAGCTCGGCCTGCTGGGGCTAAGCTTCGTCGGTGATGTCACCTGTAAACTCATCTTCGCCGTTAAGCCGTCCCGCAACTCCATTCATCGCATAGATAAGCGTCGCTGCGACGTCGAACGCTTCTTCTCGTGATAGCCGAGATATCGGCCGTGTTACGAATTCCTCACCATCCGTATTCACGCCGGTGATCGGGGTGACAGAATAGTCGCCATCGCCCATTGTGCCGTCAAGACGGACGAGAATTGATTCATCATCATCGGATCTCCACTCAATGTAGTACTCGTCGTGAATCTCCTCACTCCATCCTGAAGGATAGTAATCAAGGACCTCAGTTTCACTATCAGGCATTGTGTATATCAGAGTATCATACCCACTGACGATTAAAAACATGTGTTCTGTACTTCAGTTGAGGTGCCCCAGAAAGTCAAGTCAAACGAATCACTTGAAAACGTAGGTTTGCCAGGGTGCTCAATGGTTATCATATCAAATATGTCTCAGGTACTGAAAGCGGGATTACGTGGTGTAACGATCAGTTAGGCGCATCCGATGTCCTGGCCGACACTATGAAGATATTCCTCTGCGAATACGAGGGTATGCCAAAGGTCAGCGTCGAGATCCCCCAAGAACTGCTTGATGACCTCGATGAACACGTCGGTGACGAGGGAAAATTCGTCAATCGAAGCGATGCGGTTCGAGCATCAATCCGAAAGACACTCGATATGCTTGATGAGATAGATAGACGGCACGGACGGGCCGAAACTGATGAAGTAGAGTAGTCAATTTAACCTACAATAGCTCGAAATATCCCCAGTTGTTGGTTAAAGGTTCTAAATTAGGCTTGTAAATCAAATTGGCCACTCGAAAGTTTCTCTACGACTGACTCAGGAAGCGAGATTTCCATCGTATCGAGTTGCTGGCCCAATTCTCTGATTTCAGCCGTCTCATCGATTGCCTGGAGCCAGCGATCAGGAAGTTCGGACGCGCCAAACCGTGCCCCCGCAACAGCCCCAGCAACGGCCGCAATCGTATCTGTATCACCACCCAACATTACCGCATCGACGATGGCACCCTCCGCACTCTCAGCAGTCAGTCCGTGGTAGAGTCCCGCTTGAAGTGTTGTGACGACATAACCCGAATTAGCGAGTTCAAGATCTGCCGGAGACTCAGACCCTTCCACAATTGCCTGAACAGCTTCACACGCACTCTGGAGTTCAGCAGGCCCATTCTCTGCGAGATCAAGCGCGGACGCAAGCGGCTGGTCCGTACCGGTAAGCAGGCCAGCAAGCGTCCCATTCAGGATAACACATCCCCACTGACAGCGCGGGTCGGCGTGCGTGATAACCGAGGAAGCACGACTCGCAGTCACGAGTGCATCGGACTCACCAGCAAACGCGATCCCGTACGGGGCACATCGCATGACGCTGCCGTTGCCCGCATTGGATCCCTCTGGGAGGTGTTTCCACTCATCGATCCCAGCCTCATCCCACGCGTCACCATCTCGGAGTCGCCTGAGGACTGTGCTAGTGAGTAGTCCAATGTCGAACGGGTCTGATTGATACCACTCGACGAATCGGTCTGCGACGTCAACGGGATCGAAGTGGCCCGAATCAGCGAGGCTTCGAGCCACACACAACGCCATCTCGGTATCGTCCGTGATCGTGCCAGCAGGTTGGCCATGCGTCCCATTGGCCAGCATGTCCATGACGGGGCCGTGCCGTTGCTGAATTGAGGCTGATTGCTGGAACTCCACCGGACGACCGAGGGCGTCGCCACAGGCGAGTCCCAAAAGAACACCTACCGCTGAGTCATCCATACGACAGTGGATACGGCGAAGCGCAATAGTAGTTGGATGTGGGTGGCTTTATGGAAGCACTCAACAGGTGCAAAAAAATGACTTGCTGTGATTACAGGGTACATCCTTTTCAGCAATGCCGGTAATGAAACCGTATGAGAGTTTCACGTAAGGAAGACAAGATGTGGCACTTCACTGAACCAGATCACTGCGGGTGGGCACAGACCTTTACACAGGAGGATTCGTTTGAGGAGACAATTGAGGTCTCATCGGTAAATGAGGTCGACGATTTTTGTGGAATGTGCCGGGAACGACGCGAGAAATAAGCAATACTCAGCGAACGGCTGTCTCCGCCGGTTTTGGATTTGAAAATATATTTTCAACAGAGCCACGTGGCTGGTTCGAGGACTACTCAGCGGCGGTCGGCGGAGCATACCCACCGTCCTGTAGGCTGGTCAGAATCTGCTCGATGTCCTCAAGGAGTGTATACAGGTTCTCAGTCGTGCGGCCACTACTCAAAAACTGGTCACTGTCCGTGTTCTCGACAAGGAGATTAGCGTGGGCGACATCGTTCCGGAGTTCCGTAATATCGTGAAGCCGCGACTGCGCCTCACCTGTCGTTGAAAATCCGCACTCTTGCCAACAGGCGTCGACGCTCGACACGATTGTACTGAGTGTCGAAAATTGGGCGTAGTGGATCTCTGATAATTCCACGTTGGCCGCTTTGGCATCCGCATACCGGGCTTCGATACCATCGATTTCGTCGGTACTCACAGGAGTCTGCTTCCAATCGGGGACCTCCGCCGAGATGACCTCTCGCAAATGTTCTTCCAGGTATGTGATCCTATCGAAGAGATACATCCGCGCAGGGGGTGTGTTTAGATCCGCACGGGTGAGGATGCCGGTGATCCGGTTGTGGCCCCCAAGGAAATAGACCGGCTCCTCGATCAGCGCTGCGAGACTCTCACCGAACGACGTGTCGCCACTAATCATGAAATCGATGGTGAGCGGCGTGAGCGCCGCCTCAAGCGTGTCACCAGTATCGTCGGTGTCGACGTCATCTTCGTGGATGAATCCAACTGGGTCGCCGTCCCGGTCAACTGGCGCCGCATCGTAGCCATTCGTCACGAGCCACTCGGCGGCAGTGCTCGGTGGGGTCTCGTACGAAATGTGTTCCACAGATCCAGTCGCGAGTTCCGCCGCGGTGCTCTCGTACAGGGTTCGAGCCACATACAGCGGTGAAACGGGGTGAATAATCAAGCTACGGGCTGCCCGAGTCGCATAGCTTGGTATTTCTTGGCGCCGCAATATTAATGTCTTTAGAGCATATAGTAGAAGTTGATTATGTCCGAAGGGCATTTCTATTCGGCGAGGGCAAGTATTGAGTACGGGACAGCGGCCTGTCTCTTCCCTGTCGATGAGCTGGATGCGACCGTCCTCCAGCATCGGGATGCCCAACTCGCCCTCGACGCTGTCGATGGTGATACGGTAATCGTCGTCTCTCCCACGAGTCTCGCAACCGGCTACAAGCTTGGAGGTCATCCAGTGACGGTAATCCGTGTCGACAGTCTCCCTGCCGACATTACTGCCACACTTGACGCCGCTGTTGAAGACGACATCGAGACCTTCGATCTTATTCAGATCGGAAAGTGGAACCACAACAGTCCCAACCACTCGCTTGCTGAGTTCACCGACGCGTAAGCCGGCTACCCTTCCCACTACAGTCCACAATGCCCGATACCCTCGCCGACGAGTACCCGGAAGCAGCCCCATTCATTGCCGAAGCTGTCGAAGATCACGGAGAGGAATGGGTCCTAGAAAACTACTACTCTGAGCTCTATCCGCTCAGCCAAGTGATGGCGATGCCGGAGAAAGAGGAACTTCCGTTCTTCGACCCGGACACCGATGAGACAATATCGAAAAACGAGCAGATCGAAATGTACGAGGCGTGGGCTGAGTACCGCGAGAATCTGCGAACCGGGACGAAGCCGGACAAGTGACCAGAAGGCGGACAGTACGGCGCTTCACCAATATTATTCAGCGTCAGGGTTGGTCCCGGCACCCCTCAGACAGATAGGTACCCCCACTATTGATTCGAGTGATTCTCGGAGAGATGGGACATGAGTGACTTCGCCCAGTCAGTCTCGGCCCTACAGAACCAATACTCACTCTCGCAGCGTGTACTGACAGATTCGGATACCCTGAATGAGCGCCTTCTTTAATAGAGGACTTAGCCGTCTACCAACTAGCTGTTTTCTGATTTTTCTAGGCTGTCATCCTCCGATTCATTGCCGTACTCTTCGGGAATTGTCATCAGCAAAACCCCAAGCACCAATCCAAAGAAGACACCAAGCAAAGGTTGTTCGCTTAGATTTTCGCGAGCGATTGAGAGCCGGTACTCCCATTCAGGGGTAGTCTTTTGTTGGATTGATGAAGTTCCAAAGGCTCGACTGCTATCTACAGTACTGTTTGCCCACATCGCCGTGTCTGTATTGGAAACAGTTGCGACAATATCGAATACCGCACGTTCAGACGGAAGGAACTGGCTCCCCTGTTTAGCGTTCGCGACGGCGACGACATCTTCAAGCGTACTCTCGCCGTCTGTAGCGTTTCGGATACGGTGGTCTAAATGGGCATTGAACAACGTTCCCCGCTGGTATGGGGTACGATGATCGGTCCACGTTGACCGGTTCGATAGGACAGCACGGTCCCCTGCGGCGTTCTCCAATCGGTTGTTGTATTCTCGTGGCGAAAGTGTCCCAGCGCCCAGCATTAGTCGTAGAGACATATACTCCGTTGTCCCCTCATTGAACCAACTCATCTCGCCTAGTGAAGCATCACCGAAAGAATGTCTCGTATGTAAGTACTCGTGGAGTACGATATGGGTGGTATTCGATGGCCCATGTCGACTGGACGCCCACGTGTCCGCTTTGTGTGCTTCACCACTGGAAGTGTGATCGACTTTTCCCGGTGTTACGAAGACTGTTGTCTTGCTGTAACGGTGTCCAACATCGTACTCAGTCATCGCGTATCGGAGCTGCCGCTCGATTTGCTCACTGTCAACCTCCGACCTGCTCTCGTCAGCGATGATGCCCGTGACTTCGTGGCATCCATCTTGAAGCGTTACAGCTGAATAATTTCCAAGATACGCGAATTGCGTACCAACGTGGCCGCCTTCGGGGGTGGTGTGGTGGACGCGGGTCTGAATGTACGAAGGGAGAGGAGTATGAAGCCACGATTCACCGCTCGCATAAGATTCATTGGTGGATAATCCAGTTTGCACGCGATACGTGAGGGTCGGTGTTGCCTGCCGTCCACCAAAGGTGTAGGTTCCATCCGCAGTCTTCGAGAACCCAGTCGTGTTGACAACGGTAGCCGCAGTCGGTGGGTCAACCTCGAATGGGGTCAATTCACCGTGGCCATCGTATGTGATTTGGACTGTGTCATCCTCAGTGAGTCGTATCTCTCCCGTAAGCTGAGCCGACTCCCACTGTTGGGCTGTAAAAGCATCTATACAACTTTCGGGGGCTCTATCTTGGACTTGTTGACCCGTTGTAGCCGTAGTGCCAGCGGCCACGACTACAATTATAAGTAGCAGAATGATACCGTATCGTCGCATACTGTCACACCGTTAAAGACAGACAAAAGAGTTCGTCAAGGGGGGTGAAACTGAAACCAGAAGAGTCCGAAGATGGATATCCGCACCAGAGACGAGAACGGCGGCGAACAGCGGCGCGGCAGCGACATCGAAGCGCACGGCTGCGAACGGTACCGCGGGGAGATCTGCGAGGCCGACGTCCGTCGCCATGAACTCCGTCCTCTAGACCGCACACAGCAACAAGAAGCGGCCGGCCGTCCGGTAGCGACTCATTCACGAGGAGGTCGTCGCCAAAGGTGAAATATACGTCGAACCATCCCGGCAATCCGGATGCGCTTGGCGATGGCGTCGACAGAGGGGTGTGGTACAGCCAAAGGACTTCAACACCCGTACGGACACCATCAAAAAGGATAGCCGTCCACGAATCCGGTCGTCAGACTACGTATGGTGTGGCGTCTCTAACGCCTCACCGATCGACACCTCACCGGCCGCAAGTTCGAACGTTTCATCATACGTACTCTCAGCCCCGAGCGTCGCGATCAGTGTCCGGGCGACATCTTCTCGCGGGACCTCAATCGCGTCTCTGTCGAGATCAGTACCTGTTTTGATTCGTTTGGTACCACCTTCGTTTGTCAGCGGTCCAGGCCGAACGATAGTGTACGTCAGGTTGCTCTGTTGGAGATACTCGTCGGCCTCACCCTTTGCGCGGAGATACTCTCGCAACGCCTCGGGGCTATTCTCAGGCTGATCGGCATTAATCGAACTAAGCATCACAAACCGTTCTACCCCCGCAGATACCGCCTCGTCAATGAGGTTAATCGCACCGTCGCGGTCAACACCCCACACGTCTTCACCACCCGATCCCGCAGCGAAAATGATCGCGTCAATCTCTTCAACGGCGTGTGAGACATCACCGGTGAGATCAGCTACAACCGGCTCAGCATCCAAATCCCTGATATCTGGTGCTTGCGATTCCACACGCACCATCCCCTGAACGCTGTGATCGCTCTCAGCAAGCAGACGGGTCACGTGTTGGCCAACTTGTCCATGCGAACCAGCGACGAGAACATTCATACAATCGATGTTCGGTCAATATCGTCAAGAAGGTGGCGTCAACGGAAGCGACTGAGGAGAGTCAGTAGAGGATACCCTGTTCTGAGGCATAATGTGCTATACTAGAGTGGAACAACTGGATATCAGCAGCATTCGGCACAACAACTAACAGCGATCATACATATCTTCCGATATGCCAACGGAATCGGTCAACGGGGCTGAGTTGTACTACGAATCAGATGGCGACGGAGTACCGGTTGTTTTCCTCCACGGGGTGTTGATGGGTAGCCGATTCTTCAGCGAACAGAAATCGCTCAGCGACGAGTATCAGGTTATCACCCTCGATTTCAGAGGCCACGGTCGCTCCGAAAAAACCGAAACCGGACATACGCTGCCTCAGTATGCTCGTGACCTGGAGGCGTTCCTTGACGCACAGGGTCTTTCTGATGTTATTCTGGTCGGCTGGTCGATGGGGTCGCTCGTGGCATGGGAATACGTTCGTCAGTTTGGGACAGACCGGTTCCGCGGCTTCGTAAGTGTCGAACAACAGCCACTGGATCTTGAACAGGAGGATTACGAGCACGGTGTGTTCGGCTTTGATGAACTTCGTGGACTCATGGAGCTCGCACAAACCAACCCACACGAGCTGGCGTGGTCCCTCATTGACGAGATGCTCGTGGATGAACCGAATACTGTCGAACAGACGCTCTTCGACGAGATCACACGAGTCCCACCACCGATCACGAGCGCGATTCTTTTCGACCAATCAGTACGCGACTACCGGGGAGTGGTTCCCGACGTGGATGTTCCTACCCTCGTGTGTCTTGGTGAAGACGAAACGATGCTAGAGAATGGTGGTGTCGAATACGTTGCCGACAATACACCTGACGCCCAACTTGAGCGCTTCACCAATAGTGGTCATTGTCCCTTCTTAGAGGAGCCTGAGCGGTTCAACCACGTCCTTTCGTCGTTCATCACAGCACGCTGTTGAAGAGGCCGCCGAGACACTCGAAGATGGAGAGGTTGATCTCACCACCGCGAAGGAGATCCGCGAGGAGGCAGATGACCATCTCGAGAAGCTTCGTAACGCGCTGAACGTTGGCGACGGTGATGTCATCGAGGTTGACGGTGAAGACGCCGGGCTAGAGAGAGCCGAGTGAGTTTTTGGACGTTTCCGGAAGTGGAGCGTTTCCACAATCAGAATCGGGAGACAGCGACACTATAGAAGAAGCAATCTAACGGTGATGAGGAACTTTCCGGAATTGACCCGGTGAGGTTTTTATAACCTGAGCAGAAATGAATCTGTCAGACCAAAATGATCCGTGATGCTCGCGTCCTCCGCGCCGGGTTCGTCCCTCGAGAAGTCGAGCATCGCGACGCCGAAGTCAACCATCTCTCGAGCGTTCTCGAACCGATCACGAACGGCGAGCCGGCTGACACAGCCATTGTCACCGGCCCGAGCGGCGTCGGCAAAACCTGTGTCTCGAAGTTCGTTACCGAACGGCTCCGCGAGGAAGTGCTCGACGTCGAGGCCACCTACGTCAACTGCTGGCGAAACTACAGCCGCTTCCGGACACTATACCAGATCCTCGACGACATCGGTGCGACGATAGACATTCATCGGCAGTCGACACCCCACGACGAGCTCATTGATCGGCTCCAACAGTACGACGGTCCTCGAACCGTTGTCATCCTCGACGAGGTCGACCAACTCGAAGACCCGAGCCTCATCTACGACCTCCACAGTATGGAGCAGTTCGCGGTGATCTGTATCGCGAACAAGGAAGAAGAGCTGTTCAGCCGCGTCGACGACCGGCTCGTAAGTCGGCTGCGCTCCAGCGAACACGTCCGGATGGACAAGTACCACAACGAACAACTCTACGACATTCTGAGTGCTCGAACGAAGTGGGGCCTTGAAGAGGACGTTATCACCGACAACCAGCTCTATCAGATCGCTGATGCCGCCGCTGGCGACGCTCGTCTTGCTATCGGGATGCTTCGCAGCGCAGCCAGCACGGCTGATCGCGAAAATTACGAGGACATCACCAACGACATTCTCATAGACGCTGCCGAAGATGCTCGGGCACAAATCAAGCAGAAGAGCCTCGATTCACTCACGCCGCACCAGCGGGTCGTCTATGATATTGTTCGCGACCATGGCCCGCTTGGACCCAGCGAGATTCACGAACGCTATTCCGTGGAAGTCGATGATCCGCGGACGAAACGGACTGTGCGGGCGTATCTGTCTAAGATGACCCAATACAACCTCCTCGAGGCGGAGGGGACGAGTCGGGACCGAGAGTACTCGCTCGTCGATTCGGCGGCGGCGTCGCCGATACAGTGACCGTGATGCCGTCAGCTATCCCGAACTGAACCTGCCGAGGCCCGATTGTCGGTGGTTCCAATCAGGACGGTTTGCTCGCGTACGGGCGTACGTGATACAGATTGTTCAGATTCGCCCGACTTTCTCGCCGAATAACACGTCTCGGAAGCTGAGGCTTGGATTTCAATCGTCTTGCTCGTCAGAAATAAGATCCAGAGAGTAGCTAATGGCCTCCTCGGTGCGATATGGATCTATCGAAGCTTTCCGCTTAACCGCGTCTCCATGCGCTAACGGATTCTCGAGTACTGCCAGTTCATACGACCCGTCCTCGCTGGATCCATCATACACTCGATAGAGATAGAACCGTTCTTGATGGGTCAGAGCTTGTTGGACCTGGCCGTCATCCAAAGTTACGTATCCCTGTTGACTTGTACTGCTTTTCACCTCGATATATCGATCTATGAGGGTTCTGTCAGGGTCTGATTCGAATGCCTCTTTTCGTTCCTCCGTCTCAAAACTCAATACGTCACACCCATAGCTTTCGCTTCCTTGGATATGTGAAACGAGGATTGGGAAACGACCCGCGTCAATTTCGAACCAGTATGCGAGTTTTTCGGCCCCTTCAGAATCGGGTACATCGTATGTTCCCGATGTCGACCGACTCTGTGATGTCTGCGATGTGCGGCGAATCGTGATGGATCTTCCCTCAACCGTTTCGAAGCCCTGTTGCTTTGATGAAACGCCTTCTATCGATTCGTCGATGCCAGATTGTGCTGTCGAAGCAGGTGTCTCATCGGTCGGCTGTTGTGAATTGACAGCCGTTCCGTCACGCGAGGGACTATCTTCCGATCGATCTCTTTCTGTTTTCTTCGTTCGATCCATTCCGTCTGTGACTTCAGGCGCAGTGAAAACCGAGTCCGACTCTTCAGAGGTCTCACCTGTGAGGAGCGCTCTAGATTCACGTAAGCGTTCATGCGCGGATTCGTCACCTAAGAGCACCTCCAAACGCTGACGCCTATCATTTGCCGTTGCGAGCGAGAGAATATCCTTGCTCAGCTTCTTATCGAGGACATCTGAAAAAACATCTCCGACCAACCGAGCAAGATGGTCATCAGTCACCTGTGGCCTCCCGTCGAGAATATCGGGCACAACATACACTGCCGAATCGTCAATGAGGTACGATCCTAGTTGAAGTTCGATATCGAAGGTATCGCCACCAACTGATGCAGTCGCCTTTACCGCGTTACATAGGACGATTTCTACATCGCGTATCGCCCGTAGCTCCCGGCGATTATCGTCGCCATCAACTCTGAAGGCGTAAATGAACGGCTTCAACTCTTCAACCTCCTGCGAAAACTCGTCCATATACAGGTGGTGGTCGTAGTCGACGTCTGAGATGTTGATATCAGAGTTTGTGAGCCCCTCTACGCCGAAGAACTGTTTCACCTTCTCAGTACCTTGGCGGTTATCGAGCATCAGTGAGGAGTATCTGTTCTCAACTGGCGCAGGAATTGAGTCGGTGTTTGTGTATCGCAGCTCCGACACCGGATAGTATCCTTCGACTCCCTCGTGAGTTCCGAACATTTCCCCATTTTCGATGAAATCAGCACGCAGAGATGCTGGTGGAGCCTCGTCACTTTCACGATTCTTTAGCAAGGTTCGATAGACCCGCTTTGCCACCTTTCCGTCTGGATCGCGATCAGGAAGGTTAAACAGGATTTCGTAAAACGATTCCCACGAAAGATCGGCGAGTGTATTCGTTACACCCAAGTCTCGGAGCGTTTTGGAGATATCAGTTTCGTCAACACCCAGTTCGGAGAAGAGCGGATATTCTGGATCTACTGCCGGATATCCAACTAATGGCGAGATATCCTCCGCTAACGATGCAGTCGAGCAGGTCTGTGGGGTCTGAAGATTAGTCTCTTCACCTTGGACAGGAAGCCACTGGCTCGTTCGGAGAATCCAGTAAGGGTGGGAAGGTACAGACTGCTCGTTAAGTGATTTCCAATTTTGGTGGTACTTGGGTTTGATCTCAAGTATCGCGTCTGATCCATTCTTCCGCCAGCGATTGGTCGTCTCTGGAATCGTCGCAAGCCACGCGAGTATCGCATACGGATGTGCGCTTTCGACGATCTCCTCAAGTCGGTCGACTGTCTCGACCCTTCGTAGCCGATAATTCCGTGTCGACGTAACGTCATTCGGGGTTTCTTTTGTTTCACTCCCGAACTCAGCTGGATAGTCTAATGTCTCGAGGACGTGGTCGAAGAAGTCAGAATTACTCATCTCACGTCGCTCTAATCGCGGCTCATCGGCGACACCCAACCAAAGCAAGAACGACTCTAGCTTGCTTACATCGTCAAAGAAGTCTAATTCTGAGGGACTTACGACGAACAGCTCCTGATCTACTGACTCATACAGATGTTCGACCAATTTGCCGTTGGGGTACTCACCCGTTAGATAGAGAGAGCTGGCCTTTGCGAAAGTCCCGGTACGTGTCGGAATAACAATCGAGATTTCTGTGAGGCTCACCCCCTTGGCACCGGCTTCGTAAAGGTCCCACAGCCCACGTAGCATCTTCCGGCGCCAATGTGCCTCTGAGTCCGGATTCTGAGAAACGCGGTCGTTCGCTTCGGTGACAACCGCTTGGACTAGCCCTGAAAGCTCGTACTCACGAATATTAAACGACGATAGCTTCATTCGCAGATCTCGAATACTGGTCAATCCCCAGCTTGACTGCAGCTTTGATGCAAGATCAGGGTGAAGAATATCTCTTGGAACCCATGAGGGGAGTGTAATCGACTCTCCCTGTGGTGGGAGGAAAGTAGTTCGTTCAGGCGGAATTGTATTCCCCTCGCCATCAACCAGAAGACGCGGTGGAGTCTCGTCTCGAATGAGATTATTATCGACGAGACGGGTGATGATGCCTGCTCGGGTTGTCATAGAAAGGTCGCTTGAAATAGTATCAAGTCGCGTTTGTAGGTCTGTGTAGTTGATGTGCCCAACGTCTAAACGATCCAGCTGGTTCTTCACATCCTGACTGTTCGTGTGAAGACAGACATCGTCGAATAACTCTCCTTGGAGTAGGTCGTCAAAATCACCGGAAATTCGCTTTGCCTTCGCGGGTGTTGTAAAGGAACCATCCTGCACTGGGATGAGTGACCGCGTAGCAACTTCTGACTCAAGTAACTGCTCGAATGAGCTTTGGACTTCATCTGGTGCTCCGAGGTTGTTTAGCGTAGAACCGATTGGTCCTGTGGGTGAAACTGTACGGAGAGCGGCCCACGGGGTTTCTTCAGATCGGTGGTCCTCCGCTGCATCAATCATCTTCGACGCTAATCGTTCAGCGACAAATCGATTCGCATCGCTCTCTATCAGGTGATTTCGTGATTCTGTCACCTGAAACGTGGCGTGCGCCAACATCGGAAATGGGAACGAGACCTTGGTAGGGAAGAAAACAAAGAGATCAGATGGTAGCTCCTTGCTTCTGATATCCTCTGGTATAGCGATTTTAATCTCGTACCGATCTTTGGTTTGCGAAGCGGTGGTATATTCCTCTGGAATTTCCCCTGAGTCCTTGAATATTTTCCACGTAGTCGGTTCGCCGCTGCCGTGGTCAACAATAACCTCCTCTTCCCCGCGTTTGACACTCCAGTGCTCTTCTCGTTCTGGACTGCGAATCCGAAGATCATCTACGCTCCGCAGGAACAGCGTGAGCTCTTTGAATAGGGAGTTGATCTCCTTCTGAACTTGGTTTCGACTGTCGCTGTCAAACAGAGGAATACAGATTACAGTGTCGTAGCCTCGACCCTTGATCTGCTGGCCTTGTTTGTGGACTTCCTCGAAACGTGTATCTACAACGTCGCTCTCTGAGAGAAGTCGTGGCGTGCTCAGCGTTGCGATTGGATTTGGGGTTCCCCGCTGCTCGTATCGCTTAGCTTTCCTATCAATTTCGTCGTTTTCAGCACGGAGTTTGTTTAAATACTCAGCTGCGAACTGTTCCGAGAATCCGATCGATACGTCTCCGCTGTGTATGAGCACGTCCGAACTCCAATTCAAAATAGACCGGAATCCAAGTCCCTTGTAGCCGATACATTCCTCCCGGAATTGTTTCGGACTATTGTCGCTGAGCATTAACGAACTGATTCCCTCACGGGAGAAGGGCTCCCCACTATTAGCAACGAATAGGCCTTCCTCTGTCAGTTCTATTAGAACGTCAACCGAATCGGACGATTCCCAGCCGGCGTCGTCAGCGTTCTGAATGAGCTCCAGTAATCCACGACCAGAATATCCGTCAATATGCTTTGTCTCTCGATTATAGTCTGAAAAGAGTCGGTCTTCGTCCCGATGGTACACGTCTTCCATCTTCTGGAGTTGGTCTTCCACTGCCTTGTTTTGCCGCCTAGTGACGACGGTCTCGGACGCTCTTACTGTAGCATTCCGCCAGATTAACCCGGAAATGGACGCCGTCTGGCGATATGGCATCGCTCAGACGGCTTGCTTGGATGTGTCGAGATCTTGCCAAACAGCACGTTGACGATCCGGATGTACCCGCCGCGCCGGACGGCGCGGACGGGTACGCCGAGTGGGTGCAGATCGCGTTGATTCTGTACCGCGTCGAATTAGAGAAAAGTCTCCGCGAGACGGAAGACTACCTCAACGAGATGCCCGGTGTCCTCGCCGTGTTTGGACTCGATGAGGCACCACATTACAGCTCGTTCTGCCGGTGGGAAAACGAGTATCGGATGCGTGAACTCCGCCGCCTGCTCCGCCGAAGCGCGAAGCAGGCGGGCTGGAGTGGCGAAGCTGCAATTGACGCGAGTGGCTTCCAGCGTGACCAAACCAGCTACCACTACCGCGACCGCGCGAACTACTCGTTCCATTCGATGAAGACAACGATCTTGATCGACGTGAATTCGCTAGCGATCAAAGACGTTCATTTCACCACGCAGAAGGCGTGGGACGGCCACATCGGGATGCAGGTCTTCCACCGGAACGCGGAAGACCTGCGGGTACTGTCTGCTGACGCGAACTACTCGTGGAGCGACCTCCGTGAGGAGTGTCGCTCCAACTCAACGCGACCGTTGATCAAGCACAGGGAGCAAACACCGTTGCAGAAGGCTCACAACGCCCGGATGAACGAGGACTACAACCAACGCTGGATGAGTGAGACGGGCTTCTCGCAGTTGAAGGAAGACGACGGCGAGAAGCTACGCTCCCGGAGCTGGCACGGCCAGTTCCGGGAGCTGACTCGGAAGTGCATCATCCATAACCTGACGCAGGCGGCGAGTTAAGGCTCGCCGCCTGCTCCCTTTCTCCGGACGTATCCGGGAGAGGCATCGCCGCCGTCATCGGAACAACGGTGTGAGATACCATAATTATGACCCTTCAGCTACCGCCGTGAGTAACAGCGACTGCATCTTCTGAGATGGAAAATCCGTCTCTAGCGCCGTGAAATTGTAGATCAGCAACCCCACCCCGACGCTGTCTTGCGTTCAACAAGGCATCTTCCACCCAACTCCCCCACTCTTCAGGCGAAGTATTTGTCATACATTCAGACAATCGGGCGAGGGGGTTTATTCGTGTTGACCAAGTTCCCTATTGATCGGCTTTCGAGGGCCGGGAGCACGGATGGTCGCACCGATATAGAAGAACAACTAGACGAAGGGTCATATTGCGGGGTCGCTGAACTTATCAACCTCAGCGTTTACCCTGCTCTTTAGTGTGCTAATTGTTCTAAACGGGCTCATTCCGACCTGAACTCGCCGAGGCCCGATTGCTCGTGGTCCAGCGGCTCGATGACCTGGGGATCGTCGTTGCCGGGGTTGTTGACCCGCGTCGAAATCTCGTAGGCGTCCAGATCGTCTTTCGGATACGGCTGGCACAGTTCCTTGCGGGTGTCCGAATCTGCGGCGAGCCAGTCGGATTCGGCGTCCCTCGGGAGGACGACCGGCATCCGGTCGTGGATGGAGTTCATCAGGTCGTTCGGCTCCGTCGTGAGAATCGTGACGCACGAGATCGTCTCATCGTCGCCCTCCCAGACGTCCCAGAGCCCGGCCATCGCGAAGGCAGGGTCGTCTTCGCGGTAAATCCGGTAGGGCTGTTTCGACCCGCCGTTCGGCGATTTCCACTCATAGAACCCTGACGAGGGGACAAGGCAGGGACGTGATTCCCACGCCCGATCGAAGACGCGTTTCTCGTCGGCAGTCTCGGAGCGAGCGTTGATGATGCCCTCCTCGGGTTCGTCCGCCCAGTACGGAATCAGTCCCCAGTGGTAGGCGTCGATCTCGTCTGGAGTCTCGTTCGTGACGATGTGGAGGTCGTCGCCAGGCGCGATGTTGTATCGGGGTGTGTACCCGCCGTCTGCGACGACCTCGGCGTCGAAGCGAGCCTCGAGGTCTGCTTGGTCGATGAAGAGCGAGTTCCGGCCACACATACATCCGGGTCCGCCCGGGAGAGTCTTCAACGTATCTGGAAATGTGAAGGGTTGGTTCTGTTGCCCCTTCGTTTGATGGTAGATTTGGGGATAATCGGTGAGTACAGATTAGGAAAAAGACCACTACCCCCAGATATGTCAAATTAGTATAATTTTGTGACTTGATTCTTTTGTGCCAGGGTGTCATAGAACGGTTCACATACATCAGTAGCCCCAAGAAAATTTGTGTCTAAAAGATGGATGTAATCACTGCTATTCAGAAACAGCAATAACAGTCCTCACAACCGATATCCGAAAACCATGCTAACTGTTCTATGACACCCTATCTTTTGTGCCACTGGGATAGAGTGCGTCTAGCTCTTCGAGTGAGGGAAGTTTGGGAATCGCTCTTAGAACTCGAATCTTGGGCAGATTAATTCTGATAGTGTGCTCTCTGATTGCAGCAGGGGATTTGAGATTAAACGAGAGTGTTCAACCCAGAGCTCATCGAAAGTGATTCGAGGAAGGTTGTACTGAGATGCTGCCTCGGCAAACCCGTCTTGGAGTTCTGTGTACCCCACTAACTTCCGTGGATTCGCGTCAGGATCCATATTCACGACACGCTGAGGGTTCTTATTGAGATCGTCTTCCCAACCCTCTCCCTCTAGGTCGATTGCCTTGGTTTTGACCAACGCCTTGATTACGTGGGTATCGAGCGGGACGTGGAGATCTTTCTCCCAGCCCTCGTTGATTTGGAGTACATGGACAGCCTTCCGGAGCAGTTCGTTGGCGATTTTCGGGCCTAGATCGTCTATTTCGCGGATATTGTTGAAGGCCTCTTTCCGTGAGTTACAACTGAGGAATTCTCCCGGGTCGAAACCTTCCGAGAGTGCCCGGTACTCGCTCGGGGAGAGTGACCAAGCACGATTCTGGATGGCGATGTCGAACAGCATCTGGACATCTTCTTCTGGGCTTTCCGGATCGATCCCATATACGTCCGTGTAGAGAGACCGCTCTCGTTCGACATGGCGTTCGGTGACGCCGGCATCCACGAACTTTCCTGCAATCTCGTTGAGAGTGTCTTGCTTAAGCTTCATTTTACTATACTGAAGACGACCGTTTGAGAATCAAGATTTGGGTCTGCACTCCATCCGAGATCCGCCCACCCCTTAGCGTGAGTGTGACCAGCTGGGTTCCACCAGACTTCGTGTTCGTAGGCGGAGTTCGGTAACGGTGCCTCTAGGATTTCCTCAATCTCCTCGAATGCGAAGTGAAGCGTATGTTCCTCTGTTTCCTCAAGATAGTCATAGAGTGGCCCGTATTTGCCGTGTCTGGCGTATTCCAAGTTACTCGTAGATGTGTCCTGTGTGGGTTGTTGTATCGAGGTGGACTTGGTCGTATCCCGCTGTTCCTTTGGATTAGACCCGACAGTAGTAGTCTGTTCTGTGGGGTATGTAGTGGATGGTTGCTCGTTCCACGACGGATCGTGGTCGTCGATTAACCCCGCCTCTTTTTGTCCGTGTGATTCCGTCTCTGTGAACCACAGTCCAACTTGACCTCCATTACGAACGACCTCAAGAATCGCATTGTTGATTCGGCAGTTTGTCCCTTGACCACCTTTGAAACAGTTCCTCGGGGAGATATTGGAGTAATCTGCTTGTATCCGGCGGTGGAGGTCTACGGTTTCCCCGATGTACACGACTTCGTGGTTCGCAGTGAAGATGTAGACTCCAGGGACGTCCTTGTAGTCGGAGGTGTCGGCATAGAAGTTACAGAATGGTCCCCACCCATACTCGTGAAGTGGAGTCTGGTCGGATTTATTGTAGCGAGGCTGCGGCATCTTGAGGTCGACCTCTCCTGCCTTGTTCCGCTCCAAAGTTAGTGTGTCTACAAAGTCGAACTCCTCGGGGAGCTCGGAAATGTCCATACTTGGACTTGGCAGACAGCTGTATAATAGGTGGGTGTATCAGGCGTCTAGCCTTGACGAAAGTCGGTCCGCAATCCTACCTACCGGCTGTTTTACTGCAGATGGAATGTGACCAAGAGAGTTTCTGCAGAGCCGAACAGGCTCTGAATCGTGCGATTAGAGCTCCGTCGGTGGCAGAAGCTCACAGAGAACAGCTGCTTGGTCAAGAAGTGTGTCAAAGAGCCGTTCAGTCGGTCGAAACAGCGCGTGATATTCATCAACAGCATATGGCGTTTTCTCATCATCTGTGTGTGAGAGAAATCCGTTTTTGAGAAGCGGAGCAAGGGTAGTATCCAGCGCAGTTCCGGAACGGCCAGATTCGACTTCGAGTGTGTGTCGAGAGAACTCAGAAAGGAACCGTGTACAGCAACTCAGAACGGGAGCACGTCGTTCACCGAATAGTTCGTTGAGCGCAGTACGATGGGTTCGAGTCCAATAGTCGTCGAGCTTGACGTATGCACGGACGATAGGAGACATATCGTTCAGCGAGCCATTAGCATGGACGATTCCAAGGTCGTTGAGCGCATGTTGGTCTTTGGTCATCCGTCTTTAGCTAAGCGAAGAACCGCGTGACAGCAGCAGCTTATCGAGGCTACTTTTCGGAAGGAATGAGGAGGTGTCGAGTGTGTACAACGAGACCTCCTCATCGAGAATCTTGCGTCGTCTCACTACACTGTTTCCCTCTGAGTTCCTTGAAGAGCACGCCGAGGAACTCGGCGTGGTCGAACGGGAGGGGAAGCTTCAGATTCCCGTCCTCGTGTGGGCGCTTGTGTTCGGCTTCGCCGCAGGCGAGAGCCGAACACTCGCTGGATTTAGACGCAGCTACAACTCTACAGCCGATGAGACGATCTCTCCCGGTGGCTTCTATCACCGGTTGACACCGCCACTTGCAGAGTATCTCCGCGACCTCGTCGAGCGTGGTCTCGACGAGGTCGCTGTTCCCGACGCTGTTGACGCTGATATCAACCGATTCAGGGACGTGATGATCGCTGATGGAACGGTGTTACGGTTACACGAGTTTCTTTCCGACGAGTTCCAAGCTCGCCACGAGGAGCAGGCTGGAGCGAAGCTCCACCTGCTCCACAATGCCACCGACCAGACGATTGAACGGATCGATGTGACCGATGAAAAAGCGCACGACAGTACGCTGTTCAAGACGGGACCGTGGCTGCGTGGACGGCTGGTTTTATTCGACCTAGCGTACTTCAAGTACCGCCGCTTTGCGCTGATCGACGAGAACGACGGCTACTTCGTGAGCCGGTTGAAGCAGAACGCGAATCCGGTGATAACAGAGGAACTACGGGAATGGCGCGGGCGCGCCATTCCCTTGGAAGGGGAGAAGATCCACGACGTGGTCGGTGATCTCTCGCGGGAGTACATTGACGTAGAGGTCGAAGCAGAGTTCAAGCGGGGTCAGTACGAGGGAACACGGTCGCTAGACACGAAGCGGTTCCGCGTCGTCGGCGTCCGCGACGAGGACGCCGACGACTACCATCTGTATATCACAAATCTACCGAGAGAAGAGTTTCTCCCAGCAGATCTAGGGACGCTGTATCGGTGTCGATGGGAGGTAGAAACGCTGTTTCGTGAGTTGAAGACGCAATACGAACTAGATGAGTTCGACACGAGCAACCCTGTTGTGGTGGAGATTTTGCTGTATGCGGCGTTGCTGTCGCTGCTAGTGAGCCGTGAGTTGTTGGATCTGGTCACCGAGCAGGCTGACGACGAGATTGTGTTTCCACCGGAACGCTGGGCGGCGACCTTCCGGTCGCACGCCCAGCTTGTTCTCCACGAACTCGGTGAGTACCTCGGCTACTCACCACCACCGTTGCTGGAGCGGCTCATCGAGGATGCTCAGAAGATCCATCAACAACGACCGATCTTACAAGAGACGCTCGCTACCGCTACACAACCGAGGTGTGTGTCTTAGCTAAAGACGAATGGGTCTTTGGTATTCAGAGATTCGCCGAGGGGATGGAGAACAGTTTGAAGCGCATCGTGGTACCGTGAAGTGAGGAATTCACCAGCAACAACGTGGGCGTTCACGATATTTCGAGTTGGGTGCATTGACTCGTGGTGATCGGGATCTCGGTGGTCGACGTGGGTTTGTGGGTAGCTCATAGAGCACCTCTTCCAACGTGGCGTTGAGCATTAACATACCGAGCAGTCAGGCTCGAGACTGTAGCTGTGAAGGATTAACCAACACACCGCCGTCAATACGGCCAGATGTTGGTTAACACGGAGAACGCTGGATTCGGGAACTATTCTCGGAAACGGGATCCAAATAGAGACTACTCGGGACTGTACCGGGACTGGAGGGGATCAAGCGAGTTCCCTGAAACGCGGAAGCGACACGCCGCGGCTTATCGGGAAAGTAGACCTCTGGTGGAGTATGGGAGAACATTCAACGTCGAACCGATTGGCGGTGGATCAGCCGACACGGGGAGCTGACCGCAATCGGTCCCTCGCTGACCAGGCCGATCCGGCTACGGACGAGATGCTGCTGCCGTCACTCGACGACGGCATTACGTTGCTCGACGTAGACGGCGGCCGTGGCGTCCCAATCCTCCAGTCGCTCGTGCTTGACCATCTCCTGGTACACGATGGGCCCGCCTTCTGGGTTGATGCGAACGGCCACGCGACGACGACGACGCTGGCTCAGATCACACCGAGCCAGCGGTTGCTCGACCGGATCCACGTCGCACGTGGATTCACCGCGTACCAGCACTACGGCGCTGTCGACGATCTCCCGACAGCAGTAAACCAGGCCATCCAGAAATCGACCGCTGTCACCAGCACATCCGATCGACAGTCAATGGGTCAAGACGATGACTCGTCTCCACACACCCCGTCGCTCATCGTCGCGCCGGCCGTCGACGCCCAGTACCGCAGCGACGAGACGCTCAGCGAGCAGCACGCAGAAACACTGCAAGCGAGAACCCTCGCTCGGCTAGCGACGTACGCCGACAGCTACGACGTCCCGGTACTCGTGACTCGGAGTACGATCGATGAGTTCACAGCAGCGGTCGCGACGGCCGCCAAGCACCATCTTGAGTGTGAGCAAACCCGGATGGGGCCGCGACTCGTCGGTGACGAGTTCGAGACACTCGTCTATCCCGTCGACGACGCTTCGTACTACCAGACCACATTTGCCTACTGGCGACAGCTACTCGCTACGCGGGCGACGCAGGTTGGCCTCGAACCGGCGACACCCCCGTCGTCGACGTCGAGTCCGGCAGGTGTCGGAACAGGCGTGACCGCTGACGGCGAGACGATGTCGCTCACCGCGAGTCCGCTCCTCGATGCATGGATAGCACCTGGGGGGCGCTAACAATGGGACGCACGAACCCGACATATCGGGATGCGCTGCGGGCTATCGAAGAGCGCTGGGCGGAGTTCCGACGAGCGCTCCGTCGTCGCGACCAACCACGCTTCGACCAGCTGTTCGAGTACGCTCGCGAACACGCCGATGCGAGCGGGCTGTTGAACCATCAGAATCCGCTGGTGCCGGCGCTGTTCAGCATCGATCTCGAACAGGAAACCACATTGGAAGACCACGAGGAACGCCTCGAAGCGCTCGAACACCGGCTCGACGAACAGCGCACCGATGCGCAAGTATCCGATGAAGAAACCAGCGAGCCATCCCAATGAGTACACTCGCGACGATCGCATTCGACATCGAGACGACGGGGTTTTCGACGACTGACCAGCTGACCGTCGTCGGATTCGACGCCGAGGTCGGCTCGAGAGTGTTCCTCAATACAGACGGGAGTGCGTGTGCCGCAGATATCGAACAGCGCGTGAACGAGCATCTCGCCACGCCAGTAACGCTCTCTGTTCATGACGATGAGGGCGCGCTGTTGGACGCCGTCAAGACGTTCGTCGACGCCACGATCGCACAGCGAGATGTCAAACTCGTAGCGTATAATGGGGAAACCTGGAAAGGCGGATTCGATCTGCCATTCCTTCGAACGCGGTTAAATCATCACGAACGCGAGTGGCCGTTCGCCGAGCTACCGTACATCGACGTGATGGAGATCTTCTCCTCACGGTTCAATACGAGCGAGAACAGCCTCACTGGAGTGTATGACGAGCTCGTGGCTTCCGGCCACGGCACAGTCGATCCATTTGGGGAAAGTAGCGAGGCCGTCGACGCGTGGGAGACTGGTGATTTCGAAGCGGTCGTACTCCACAACGTCGCCGATATTCGCCGCACATGGGCGCTGATGGACGTCGCCGAACGATACTGCTCGAAATCAGATTTTTCGATGAAATCGCTTGACCCAGTGATTAGTGAAGGGTGAATGTACAAAAACTGTCGAGGGCCTCGGGGCGATTTACTTGCTATATTTGTCTTCGAGAGATGCTTCTTGCCGAGCCAGTATTTGGACACCCTCGCGGATCCCCTCGGTCAACACGATCCGTCCTAGCTCCGTCAGTTCGTAGTACGAATAGGTCTCTTCAGTCCCCGTATTCGGATCGCGTCGGTTCTTGATGAGTGCGACATCCTTGAGCGTCCGGAGCGGATAGTGGAGCGCATTATCCTCCTCACCAAGTACCATTGACAGTTCGCTGGTGCTGAGTTGATTATTCTCCGCAAGCGCCTCAAGGATCAGATATTGCTTGGGCTTAGACGCCACTTCGTACATCTTCAAGTAATCGTCAAGATCGAACAGGCTGTCTTCAGGGAGTTCAACGTCAAGGTCGAACCCGTTATCGCCCTCATTAGGGTCGTCACGCCGTCGGAGCGAACCGCCGTCAGGAATTGACGTTCGGTCGGGCGAGTTAGCCATATAAGTCAGTTGGTTCCCTACCATGTTAAGATTTTTTACTATGGTTGCGGCGAGACCATCCAACTATTTGGTCCACCGAATTGAGTAACGGATAATGGAAGAGCGGTTGATCGAGGCACTCGAAACAAGCCCCTACCTCAGCGAGACAGAGATCTCCAAGCCCCGACTTTTGGTCTATTTGATGGGGCCCTACAAGTCCTATCCACCTTACGAGTCACCCTCTACCGAGCTAGGCGTAGCCACGACGCGAACGACACTTGACGAAGCAGTCCAAAACCTCCAAGCTACTGAAACTGACTTTGACGCGGATGAGGCACTCTGGCTCCTCATCGAACTCCGACGACGACTCCGAAAAGAGCGAGGAGTTAATGCCTTTCTCGCGACGGATCCTGAAATCCCGCTCTACGAAATGGACGCTGCTACCCAAAGTGTCGAATTTACTAAAGCGTCCGTTGCAACTGTCTTTATTGCCCCGGCGATGGGCGACAACCTCGGTGTAGGAATCGAGATCGGATCTGTCTGTGAACATCTCTCGTCACAGGAACTCCGTGAAGAAGTGCTGTTCCTTGGCGAACAGAACGTCGAAAGTTCGATGATCGATGCGATTTCAGACCGCTGGCACGTTACAGTCGACGAGTTCGATGATTTCGACGGGCTCTATCAAGCTGTCAAAGCTCACGTCCGCCAAGTTGCGTAGCGGGAGACTCCATTTCGTTTGCCGAAGTCTGTTGAAACCCTCAGCGAACGATAATTTCGATCGGCAGGTCTGGCTCGGAGCATCCAAATGCTTCGGTTTAACCAACAAAATTCTGTGATACAGCGTGTCTGTTGGTTAACACGGATTCGGAGGTTCGGATATCAAACTCGGAAGCGATTCCGGAAAGTGGGTAAAAGAATGAATTTCCGAGGGCGCGATGTTTCTATCGAGACGATCCTCGTTTCCCGAAATCCGGAACAGACACACCAGCGATTATGCGAGATTTCGGTGTATAGAATGGTAGGTGGGTGACTTACGCAAATGACGTTCACGATCGATTTCCTTGACGATGGTCGCGTTCTTGAATGGGAAGCGACCGATGATGGCGCCACCATGACCGAACGCGACGACTACACTCCCCGTTTCTTCGTCGCAGCACGTGACCCTGACACCGACATCGATCTCACACCACTTCGCGAACAATATGAACGACACCCCGATGTCGTCGCGACAGAGATCGTATCCCGGCGGCCGGGATTTCGTCGTGACGGCGAGTCCGCTCTCGCTGTCGACGTTAACCACGTCGACCGCGTCACACCGCTTGCGCGACAGGCACGCCAACTATCAGCGCATCCGGTCGGCGATCTCGCCTGCTTCAACGTCGATTTCTCACGGGAGTTTCGCTACTGTCTGGAGACGAATCGCGATCCAACGCCGGCAGCGGAACTGTCGACGCTCCGGCTCGGTATTCCAGTGACCGAGACAGGCCAAGACACGTACAGCGAGCTCACAATTGCGGGCGAGACTGTAACCGGGTCAGCAGGAGACATCCTCACCACCGTCCAAGCGGCGATCGAAACACATGATCCAGACATCCTCGTCTGCTCGACGAGCGAGATCGTCCCGACCCTCCACGAGATGGCGACGGCTGCCGGCGTCGACGACTTCTCGCTGAGTCGGTGGCCGGACGTCGACTACCAGCAGCTCGCGAGCCGGTCGACGTACTCGAGCTACGGCCGCGTCGGTCACTCCCCGGCGCGGTACAACGTGCCCGGTCGAGCGATCATCGACGAGTCGAACACGTTCTTCTACGGGGAGACGAACCTCAACGGTGTCCTCGATCTCGTGTCACGTTCGAAAAAGCCCGTCCAGGAGCTCGCGTGGGCATCGATCGGGAACGTCCTCACGGCGATCCAGATCTGCGAGGCTCACGATCGCGGCGTCCTCGTCCCGTGGAACTCCTGGCGGCATGAGTTCTTCAAGCCGATGGGGACGCTCCACGACGCCGATCGCGGCGGGTTCATCTTCGCGCCCGAGGTCGGCCTCCACGAGAACGTCCACGAACTCGACTTTTCGAGTCTGTACCCGAACATCATCTGTACGCGGAACGTCTCACCGGACGTCATTCGGTGTGACTGCCACAGCGACCGCAAGGACGTCCCCGGCCTCGGGTACTCGATCTGCCATGATCGAGGCTACCTCGTCGACGTGCTCCAGCCGATCATCGACGCTCGCGACGAGATCAAGGCGGCCATCCGTCGCGAGAAGAAACGAGACGACCCCGACGAGGACCGGCTGGCGGAACTCGAGGGGCGATCGGGCGCGCTGAAGTGGATCCTCGTCGCCTGCTTCGGCTATCAAGGGTTCAGCAACGCGAAGTTCGGCCGCATCGAGTGCCACGAGGCAATCAACGCGTTCGCTCGCGAGATTCTGCTGACGGCGAAACAGCAGCTGGAGGACGGCGGCTGGCGCGTCGTCCACGGCATCGTCGACTCTATCTGGGTGACCCCGGATCCCGACGTCGACGACGAGAACCGCGAAAACCTCGACGCGCTCGCGACGGCGATCACCGAGCGCGTCGAGATTCAGCTCGAACACGAAGCCCACTACGACTGGGTGGCGTTCGTTCCCCAGCGCGAGAGTGACGCCGGTGCACTCACGAAGTATTTCGGCAAGGTGGCTGGCAACGACGAGTTCAAGTTACGTGGGATCGAGGCTCGCCAGCGGTCGACCCCATCGTTTATCGAGGATGTCCAGCGGGATTGTCTCGACCGGCTCGATGCCACGGGGTCACCGGACGCGGTGCTCGGGCGTCTCGAAAGGGCAATCGACGAATTACAGGCGGGTACCGTAGCAGTGGAGCGGCTCGTCGAACGGAATCGTGTCTCCAAGCCCTTGGAAGGGTACTCGCAGAATACCCAGAACGTGGCGGCCTTGAAACGGGCTCGCGATCAAAATCTAGCAGTCCACCCAGGCCAGGATATCGAGTACGTGGTCGTCGACGACGAGAAATCCTCGCGAGAGCGTGTCGGCCTCGCCCACGAAGAGATAGATTCGTACGATGCGTCGTACTACAAGACGCAACTGATCCGAGCTGTCGAGAGCGTGCTTTCACCGCTCGGGTGGGACCGATCCGACATTCGGCGAGAGCTCTCCGGTGAGAGGGACGCCGTTTTGAGCTCGTTCGGAGCCACCGACAAATTGTCGTAGTGGTTCCCACCCCTGGTTTCCGTCGTTTCGATCCAACCCCACGTTTCCGACGTAATTTTGGACCCCCCTCGTTTCCGTCGTTTCCTTACGCCCCACCCCAGATTTCCGTCGTCCGCACCCACTCAGTAGTAGGGAGTTACTATTCGCGAGTCCAGTCCTGCATCCGGCTGTCCTCGAGGATCGTTTCGCGGACGACATGGGGATCTTCAATGAGTCGGTTCTGGAGGTGGATGCCGCCCGCACTTCCCTTGTTGATCTTCTCGATTTCGACAACCCCGAGGAAGGCTTGCTCTTTCAGGATGTCGCGGAACCGACGGACGGAGAGGATGTCCATATCGAGGTGGTTACAGATCCGTTCGTACTGGTCGTACACCCGGCTCGTGAGGAAAGCATCGTCATTGCTGTTGACACTCAGTTCCGTGAGCGCCAGCAACGCCGCCTTCGCCTGCGTGGGTGCGCCGTTCACGAGTTCTCTGAACCGGTCCTTTTCGGCGTGTTGCTGTGCCTGGCGAACGTGTTCCTCCGCCACTTGCTCTGCTTCGGCCTCGTAGGCGACCTCCCCGGCGTGGCGAAGAATATCGATCGCCTTCCGAGCATCGCCGTGTTCCTGAGCAGCGAAGGCAGCCGAGAGCGGAATCACGTCCTCAGAAAGGATGCCGTCCTGGAAGGCATCCTCGCGGTTGAACATAATCTCCCGGAGCTGGTTGGCGTCGTATGGCTTGAAGAACAGTTCCTTGTGTTGGAAGCTGCTTTTCACGCGCTCGTTCACGCTGTCGACGTACTGGATCTTGTTGCTGATCGCGATGACACCGATACTACAGTCGATTTTCCCCGCCTCCTCAGCGCGCGAGAGCTTCATCAGCACGCTGTCGTCGTTCATCAAGTCGATCTCATCCAAGATGATGATCACAGAATCGAATTGAGCGTCGAGCGTCTTCCAGAGGAGTTTGTAGTATTTCGACGTACTGAGGCCAGTATGGGGGACAGAGATTCCAGTCGAAGATTCATCGTTCAGCTTCGCGGCAAGTGAGGAGATTGCTTGGGTCTCGGTATTGTCTTCTGCACAGTCAATATACGCTGTTCCAATCTCGACGCCATCCTGAGCGGCATTTTGAGCTCGTTGACAGACGTGTTTTGAAACGAGAGATTTGCCAGTCCCAGTTTTCCCGTAGATCATCACGTTTTCCGGAGAGTACCCGTGGACAGCACCATTGAGACGTTTCGCGAGTTTCGAGATTTCCTCGTCGCGACCGACGATCCGGTCAGCTTCCGGAACGTGGCCGATTTTCAGGAGATCCTTGTTCGCGAAGATACGATGCCCGGATTCAAAGAGTGGATCGTCGACAGAACTGGGTGAAGAGTCGGGCGTCATTGAATATCACACGGTGTGAGCGGGGGGAGTATAAATCTAGTGGAGAACACTACCCCACATTTCCGACGTTCCTTGTCCGATATCAGCGGGAAAAAGACGTAATTCGGCGGAATTGGATTACTGACAATATAGCCGCGTTTCCGACGTGCGATAGGAAACCCGTAGACGTAAGCGTCTCCTCGATCTCGAATCCCGAACCCACACACCCCACGTTTCCGTCGTAATCACTGAACAGGTGGGGAGGGGACTCGAAGAAGACGTCCACAACGAGATACCAAAGGCGAGAGCAGCCTAGCCGTCAAAAGCTGGCCGTCTATAGAAGCAGCTGGAAAGGATTATTTCATCTGAGGGGGCGAAGTACTTCGCCCCCTCGTCTGCCGAAGTAAACTTAATGACCGCTTCTCAGCCATACTACTTTAATCTAAGTGTTCCAGAAGTTAGTTCATCTCTAGATTGTTTCTAGGTCAACATAATTAGCGGCTGTATTGTACTAAGCCTAGCCTCTCCCTACGTCGTCGTGGAGAAACGACGGAAACGCGGGGGGTGTGGTCCCTTCGAAATCAGCCGCACCCGCTCCACCCACATCCAGTTACGACGGAAACGTGGGGTGGGTGTTCTCCCTCATCGAGTTTTACTCATCAGGGGTGACCGGCCCCTTGTACTGAGAACGAATCTTCTCTCCATCTCGCCACTGCCAGTAGTAGTAGCGATTGTCGTTGATCTCCTTGATCGTGATCGTCGCTTTGGTGGGGACGTCGTCCGGGAGATCGTCTGGTCGATCTTCGACCTCCTCTTGATCTGTTGACTCCTCGAGACACGCCTCTCGTTCCTTGTGCTCGGCGAGCGCTTCAGCATACGTCGCAACATCTCGGAGTTGATCCGGGTCCGACTCGTTGAGCGTGTTGACGATCTCTGTCGGCAGGTTCGCCGGTGGGGGCGGGGGTTCGTAGGACATCGGCTACTCTCGTGTTAACCAACACGACCCGCGAATTCATAGTTTTGTTGGTTAAGACGATGGAGACGGCTCCCGTGCTCGCTGGATGTAACACTACTCGAAACTTGTTTATAAATTAGTTTTGTACTATGTTATACTGTGCTTCGGCGCATCGAACTCAAGGTCCTCGCCACGGTCGCCCGCGACGATACGATCTCCGAGCTCGCGACGAAGCTCGACCATAGCGAGAGCTACCTCTCTCGTGCCGTCGCCGACCTCGTCGAGAAGGGGCTCGTCTATACCGAACGCGACGGCCGACGAAAACGAGTTGTCCCATCGGATGCCCGCGCCGTCGAGATCTACCAGGACCTCGTCCGCCAGTACCCTCATATCGACTTCTCCGAGATGCTGACCGGCAAAGCTCTCGAGGTGTTGTACTACATCGACCAACCGCGAACTGTCTCTGAGATCGCTGAGAAAAGCGACAACTATCGCAACACCGTCAATCGCGTGTTGAGACGATTCCGTAATCGTGGCTTGGTAGGCAGAGAAGACAGTCAGTACTACTTCACCGGGAACTTCGAGCAATTACGTGAGTTCGCACGTGAACTCGTTCATTATGACCATCGACAGCGACTCAGATCGGTCGTTCCGGATGGAACAATTCTCTGGGAGGGGTACGACGAATTTCTCGCACAAACTGAACTGGAGATCGATTCAAAGAATTTCCACGAGACTGGGTTAGCAGTGTTCGCGAGGTTTGGCCTCCAGTTTCTCCTGACGAGCCGCCGCTATTACCTGTATTCTACAGACCCTGACAGCTTGTCGCCTGCGGCGCTTTGCTGTCACGTGCTTTTGATCGATGATGGGTCACGTCACCGATCGTACTGTGCCCTCCTGATCAGTCATCTTGATATTGACGAGAGCCAACTCCGAGATCAAGCAGCGAAATACGAATTGGAGGAGACAATCGATGCCCTACTCCAGTATCTGAACACACACGGGCAAGATACTGGCCGTCGTTTTCCCGAATGGGCTCAATTCCGGAGGCTGGCAGCCGACTACGAAGTTTCTCTCTCACATTAACAGCAGTCACGCTTCCCATACGAAGTTTAAAGTTCAAGTATTTCGTACTAATGTGTATGACCCCTCACCCCGTCACGGAGACACCCCCACATGATCTCGAAACGGGGATCAATCAGCTCGCAACTGTCGGGCGGTTATTGGATCATCCAGAACTGGCGCGTGTCTATGTGTACACCTGCTATTACGGGCCGGTCACCCGCCCAGAGATCAAGGCGGCACTAGATATCCCAAAGACCACCGTCTACGATCACGTAGAAACGCTTGAGGCACTCGGAATCGTCACGTTGGCGGGAGATAGACCAGTAGAAGTGACCGCAGATCCGGTTTGCATCACTACTGATGGTATTGTTGTGACGCCGACGATCCTCCACGCCGTTGCACTCCAGGAAGTCGATGAAGAAGTCTCATACTTTGTTGAGCGACACGGTGTTGGCAAACTCGCTGCTGCTGTCCGACAGGCCGGACTCCATTATGCTGGTCAGATCACCCAGCGAATGGCCGCTGATCCACTTGGCATCGGAACTGGGGAAGCGATCAGTGTCATCCTCGCGCTGAAGCCTGCGCTCGCGGTTGGGCAGGAATACGATCCCTACTTCGACGTGATTTTCCCGGAAATCTCGGATGACATCGGATTCGAGAGCGAACTTGACGTGACTACGCCTCGCCCGAATACTGAGTCGTAATTCTTCCCATTCTCGATGAACAACCCGTCTCCTCTCTCCCCCGAGTCAGTCACATTAGTCGACGCAAACGTCTTTATTAGCATCGGAAATCCAGGGAAATCCAAACACCATCGGTTCCGCCAAACAGTTCGGCGTGCTGGCGTGACGCTTCTGGTTCCTGCTCGTGTTGAAGAAGAAATTGAACAAGGTGGAGTCAAGCCAGCACTGGAGCGAGCCCAAGACGAGGGGTGGGCAAAAGTTGTGGCAGCCCCGACCGTCTCCCACAGCAAGGCGACAACAGCCCAAGATATCGTTCGGCGAGCAATCGCCTCGAAATCGGCGAGCAAAGACGAGCACGACGTGGAAAAAGCCGATCCCGTGTTCGCTGGACTTGCTGTCGAGTACCTTCTCGATACCGAACGGGCAGACAACATCACTGTAATTACTGCCGACCGGGTTGCTCGAGAGGCAATCGAAACCGCAATGTCGTCCCTAGGCTACGAGGGCCAAATTACCATCATTACACTCTGGGATCTTATTGATAGCGAGGATGATGATATCACACTCATTTAATCGCGTCTTCCGAAATTGATGACCTCTCTGGTTCCCACCAATGTATTTGGTAATCGCGCGACAGTATCCAAATAAATCAAATGGCCGTTCTAGACGATCTTTCTGGGTTCGAGTTTGAAGATCTGATTGAGGACGTCTTCCGCAACCTCGGCTACGAGAACGTCCGGCAGGCTGAGAAGACAGCCGACGAGGGGCGGGATGTCATCATGGAGGAGGTCGTCGACGGCACGCGGCGCGCGATCGTCGTCGAGTGTAAACACACGGGGACGGTTGGGCGACCGGTCGTCCAGAAGCTCCACTCGGCGATCGCGACGTTCGACTTCGATGGCCCGAAGCGGGGCATGGTCGTTACGACGGGTCGGTTCACGAGTCCCGCCCAGGAGTACGCCGACCGTCTCCAGCAGAACGATGATCCACACCCAATCGAGCTGCTTGATGGCGAGGACCTCCGGGAGATCGCCGACGAGATCGGCCTCGACCTTTACAACGGCCGCATCGAGATTCTCTGCGACGAGACGCTCCGCCCGTACGACCCCGCGGCCGACGTCGACGCGGCCGTCACGGAGGCGTTCCGCGATATCGAGAACATCGAGGCCGCCGACCTTCCGACACCGCATTCTGCGGTGACGTTCCGACCGGTAGTTGCGGTTACCGCCGACACAAACGCTGTCTTCGAGACGTCCGTCGGCGTCATCCACCGGATCAACGATCGGACGCAGTTCGTGGTTCACGCTGAACGTGGCCACCCACAGGTCGTCGACGAAGATGTCGCGGCACTGGTCACCAAGAACTTCCATACGAGGATCGAACTCGACCCCGAACAGTTTGGGGAGGTGTTCGACGACGTCGAGGAGCGCCGATTCGGGCAGACCCAGACCGAGTACAAGGAGTGGGCCGTCGAGCGCCTCCAGCAGCACCACACGACGACGGTGACCTACACCGGCGACAACAACGTCACGTACAACAAGACGTGTGAGCCGAATCTCTCGGATATCTCAGTGCAATCGATTGAGCCGGTGTATCTACCTGAGATTCAGCAGACGACAGAAATCCTGGAGTATTCGTATCCCTACGAATACTATGCTGCTGGGCCTTCACGGGTCACTACAGAGGACGGGATTCACCGATGCGTCCACAGCGAGACGAGCGGTGTCGGCGAGACGTACACGTATTGTCCGAACTGCGGGGCGATCGCCTGTGGCAACCATACTCAGACTGAACGGCTTGAGTGGGAGCCGGTCTGTACGGGCTGTGCGGTGACCGAACGGTTCGCGCTGAAGACGAAGTACTTCTACAACGAGGAGAATCTCGAGGCGTTCCGCAAGGAGTACGCTGGGATGTCGATCCACGAGAAGGCGATGGAGAACAAGCTCTTGGCTGGAGGGGGAGTAGTCGTGGCTCTGCTGTTCGTCGTTGGACTGTTCGTCATTGGCGGCATCATCTGAGCGGATTCGGTGTTCATGCTCGCTCACGAGTGCTCTGTTGAATCTGATGACGGCACGGGGGTCACGATCTCTAAAGGTGCGTTTATCTCGCTCTTCCTCGCCGATGAATTGGATCGATCCCTCTGTGATCTCGATCCTCTCGCTCTCTGCTACGATTCCATCTCCGAATTCTCTCGGCAGCGGCTCTGAGCCGAGTATAGAATGATACAATCCCGACGCCTTCTGCGGATTCAACAGAGCACTTCGTTGTGAAATGCTCGGGATCAAGTTCAGGCTCTCGCCCTGCTCATCTGTAGATCACCCGTTGTTTGGTATATTGACATCAGCCAATTCGTCGAAGGCATCTCGTAGTAACTCGATTTGTTCATCACTGAGTTCGTAGTCCATGTGAATCTCTGACAAATTTACATCCTCCGTCAGTACTTCTCGTGCACAATCTAACACTGTATCTGATACAAGATCCTGTTGTAACTCGGGATAAATTGAGTCCTGGATGTAGTGGCTGCTAAAGGCGTCTGTCACAGAACTCAGAAACCGCGTCCGAACGGCTACCGCCCTTGGTAGGCCCTGCTCTCTGAGGACCGCTTCGACGTGACGATCATGATTTGGCAGCCAAAACTCGAGAAAGGAGCGATCACCGCTGTCTTGGAGATACATCTCGACAAATATGCTGAGTCGCTGGAGGATATCTATGATATCGGCTGCACGTCTATCGGCCATGTCGAATATGGCGCGAATTATATCCTCTGTGTCTGGAAGCACGCTGTTTGAGGTAGAAGGCAGTTGATAACCCACCAACTGGAGGAGTAATTTGGCAACACCCCGGAAATCAGTCATAGCGGCATAATTCATAACGGCCTCGAAAAAATACCCTTCAGCGGCTCGTAATTCGCTAAACGGATCGTTCGCCTCAGTAACAAATTTCAGTACCTCACAAAGCATCCTCGGCTAGTTGGTTCTGAAGCCTGAGTTCCGTGGCGGAGCGGTTGTGCTGGTGGTCTTGACGAAAAAATCTTCGACGAACCGACGGAGAGCTGTCGCTGTCGGCGGCGGCTGCCGCCGACGCGACAGCGTCGCCACTCCTGGCGAAGGCTAGCCCGGTCGGGGATTAGCGGGTAAACCGGTCGTCTGGTGGTCGGTTTGCGGGGACGGCCCGACGCGTTGCGAGGGCCGTCCACGCTGCCCGTCGAATCATGTTGATGAACTCCTTGAACGACCACTGCCAGAGGCGACGCCCCCCACGGCGGGGCGTCGCCACGTACTCCCAGTGTAAATACCGCCAGACGTTCTGTAACAACAAGCTCACCACGACGTACAGCAGCCGTACGACCGGATTTTGTGTCGAAGTCGTCGCAATACTTTGTTCGGAGAGTCGATAGCTCGCTTCGATACCGAAGCGTTTCGCGTAGTGGTATCGAGCGTCTCGTGGTGAGTCGATGAACGGCGCGTCAGCGGCGTAGCCGTGACGCGCCACCCCATGTTCGTCGTACCGTCCGTTTTGGTAAGTACAGTCGATGTAGACCGGAAACTCGACGGTCCAGCTGTGACCGTCGAGTTTCGCCGTCATGTCGTGCTGAATCACGCGACTCCAGCCTTCCGAGAGTTCTTGCTTGATCGTCTGTCCCCAGCGGACGATCGGCATGACGTAGGCGTGGTTGTGTGCGTGAAGCAGCGTCAAACACTTGCTGTCGTAGAATTCGCGGTCAAGAAAGACGGCCTTGACGTCGAGGTCAAGGCCGTCGAGAATACCGAGAAACTCTGCCAGGACACTGCTGGCGGTGTCGCCGTCTTCGAGACGGCGCACCGCCAGCGTGTAGCGTTTGTTCTTCACACGCGCGTAGAGTGTCGCGTAGGCATGGAACGCAGTTGTTCCACGCTTCGCTTGTGAGTGATACAGGCCGTCTGTACCGTCTTCGTCGCCGTAGTAGGGCCGCAGGTGGAGGTCTGAAACGACCTCCACCTGCTGGGGAAGGACGTCAAGAACGTCCTTCTGAAGGAGCGCGTTTCCGACTTGTTCGAGCGTCTCAAGGTCGAACTTGGTGCGGAGGTGGTAGAGAACCGAGTTTTCGTGGGGTGCATCTTCACTCCGCTCACAGAGCGTTGAGACCGAGGTCCCGTCGGCGCACGCGCCGACGAGGACCTCGTAGATGTCTTCAGCATCGATTTCGGCGTTTTCAGCGAGTGTGAGGGCAACTTCCTCGTCAAGAGAGTTGACGAGGAAGTTAAGAAGCTGGTCCTCGTGGATTTCACCGTCTGCTTGCTTGGTATTAGACACACCTTCAGCAAGCAGACGCCTCAACTAACCGGCTTTGTGATGTACTGATATTGTCTTTTATTCTTGCAGCGTCAAATTCATCCCCACTACTTTCGTAGTGTTTGATTGCCTCTTCTCCATGGTATATGATTTCTTCACGTAGATCATTCTTAGTGTCTTGATCAAACTCACTTTGGAGACGGTGAGATTTTATTGTCATCATTAAGTCATATATGTTTCCGAGAAAGTACGGATCGCGATCCGAATCCACTTCGCTCATAACGGTTTGGAGGTGCCTTTCAGCGGAATCAAAATCATCAGATAGATTGTCATGTAATGCAAAATAAAATTCTGCGATCGGTTTCTCTACCTCAGCAAGAACCAACGTTTCGAGGTGATTTTGTGCCTTCATAAATTCCAGATCAACGTCGTCAATCTGATTCTCACACTTATGCATAGTATGGAGGAAATTGATCTGCCTTAGTGGCGTTAGGTCATCATGAAACCATTCGGGGTGAGTATTTACAATATGTTCAACATACTTACGCACAAGTTCATATCGGAACTGCTGATATCCAGACTGAGACAGGGTTTCACCAAATTGCCTCAAAATCATGAGCCCAGATTTATAATCCTCCGCAAAATTATATGCCCGTTCCGCTTCGATCAAATTGTGGTTTGTAGCGTATTGTGGGACGCTGATTCCGCCTTCCAAATACCCCTCGGCAATGGATCGAAACAGCTCTTGTCGTCGCTCCGCCGTTGTATGTGATATTACTACTGATCTTGGAGTTGGGAGGAGGAAATATCGACCAGAAATGGATTCGACAAAGCCCTTCTTTATTAATGTCTGTAAGTGATGTTCCACATCAACATCCTTTGCTATTGACATTAAGGTCCCGAGATCTTCAGCTCGCCGGAGGCCGGCCACAATTTCGATAACCTCAGTCAGCTGTGGTGAGGCAGCCTGTAACCACTCCTCAACTTCTGTTGGATCCAATGACTCACCTTGCCTACAGTCTACCGCTGTAAGGATTGTCTCAGTTGGATCGTAGCTATCCTCTTGTGTTGCCTCAATCTCCTCAGTATTTTGTATGAGATCAGCTTCAGCTGCAGATGTCTGAAACTCATCATATGTCGCTTCTTGACCGTCGAATAGCTCTCGAACTTTCTCAACCCGTGATCGTATTGAATTTCTAAACTTTTGACTTGGTTCTTGGGTGCTAAGTATCAATAACTCCCCATTTGGGCTTATTGTATTGATTGTGATTAGTTTGACAATATTCTTGAATAGCCTCTTTCCATTTACACTCTGATTGATATCAAGCTCAACGCCGTCTAAGACGATCGTTGCACCTGCGTCGAGTACTTGGTACCCAACACTCTGTATTGTGTTCGTGTCACGATCAACAATGCCGATCGTGTTGGCAAAGCTGAACAAATTGTTTCTAAAATCATCGAAGAGGTACCCTCGACCATGTCGACAGTTGTAGTAGAATATCAGTTCCTCATCACGAATATTCCGCAATTCTGACCCAATGCGGTTCGAGAAGTTCGGCTGATTCCCTTTGCGGAGGTAGGCGGTATCCGAATTTGCGAGGGCATTATTAATAGTTGTGTGGAGTTCACTAGTCTCTTGCTGGCTAACATTTGATTCTGCCTTACTGGGTAGATTCTGCCTTGCCTTGTTGAACGCAAGACCGCGTCGGGGTAGGGTCGATAACTCACGGTTTCACGGTGTTAGAGACTGGTTCTTACACTCAGAAGATGTAGTAGCTGCCGCTGGCGGTGGCCGTCAAAGGGTCAAAACTATGGTATCTTACTTCCTTGATCAGGTGACGACGGCGATGCCTCTCCCAAATATGTCCGGAGAAGGGGGAGCAGGCGGCGAGCCCTAACTCGCCGCCTGCGTTAGGTTATGGATGATGCACTTCCGCGTGAGCTCCCGGAACTGGCCGTGCCAGCTCCGGGAGCGTAGCTTCTCGCCGTCGTCTTCCTTCAACTGCGAGAAGCCCGTTTCACTCATCCAGCGCTGGTTGTAATCCTCATTCATCCGGGCGTTGTGAGCCTTCTGTAGCGGTGTTTGCTCTCTGTGCTTGATCAGTGGTCGCGTTGAGTTGGAGCGACACTCCTCACGGAGATCGCTCCATGAGTAGTTCGCGTCGGCAGATAACACACGCAGGTCTTCCGCGTTCCGGCGGAAGACCTGCATCCCAATATGACCGTCCCATGCCTTCTGCGTCGTGAAATGAACGTCCTTGATCGCTAGCGAATTCACGTCGATCAAGATCGTCGTCTTCATCGAGTGGAACGAGTAATTTGCGCGATCGCGGTAGTGGTAGCTGGTTTGATCGCGTTGAAAGCCGCTTGCGTCAATTGCAGCTTCACCACTCCAGCCCGCCTGCTCCGCCGAAGCGCGGAGCAGGTGGCGGAGCTCACGCATTCGGTACTCATTTTCCCACCGACAAAACGAGCTGTAGTGCGGTGCGTCATCAAGATCAAACACGGCGAGGACGCCGGGCATCTCGTTGAGGTAGTCTTCGGTCTCACGGAGACTCTTCTCCAGTTCGACTCGGTACAGGATCAACGCGATCTGTACCCACTCGGCGTACCCGTCCGCGCCGTCCGGCGCGGCGGGTACGTCCGGATCATCAACATGCTGTTTGGCAAGATCTCGACACATCCAAGCAAGCCGTCTGAGCGATGCCATATCGCCAGACGGCGTCTATTTCCGGGTTAATCTGACGGAATATTACAGTAAGAGCGTTTGAGACCGTCGTCACTAGGCGGCAAAACAAGGCATTCTGCCTTGGAAAGTGGGTGTCATTATCGATAATGCTCGGAACGAAGTGATCGGTCAAATTCAGCCCGAACGGATCGACTGTCGGCATAGGTACTCCATTCTCAGATACTAATTCAAGAAGGAAATCGCGAGCCGGTATTTTTCCATCATCTTTCGGGGTGAGTAACTCAAAATCCTTCCCGTGTCTGTCCATTGTTTCTTTCAACGAACGGATTCTTGTATTCGTATCGTCCTCGAGGTCGATTTGGCTGTAACTCACCCACCAGAGTCCCTCTGTCAATCCACTATCTGAACGAGCAGCCTCCTCAAGAAGAGTCATAATACTGTCGTCGTGACCATTGTATCCCAGTACTACGAGTCCTCTCCCCTGAAGATACTCAGTAAGCTTAGCCTGTAAGCTTTCGTCCACCCGCGTTCTCATCTCCTCGGATAGATTTGCGAGATCGTCGTAGAGGAAGTCCCCATGTAGTTTGAACAGCTTGGATAGTGAATCGTCGAACTGCTGTATATCTATTTGATCATCATATTGGCAGATTCTGAAGCGATCATCTGGCAACAACATGAACGCAATTTCAAGGAGATGGTCAAAGTTTGTAGTCACGACATCACCGAACACTCCTTGGTCCACAAGGGAAGCAATTAGGTAATGATTGCCAGGATACGCACGTCGACCGAAGGCATCTGGATATTGATTATTTACCGGCGGAATCCCTGTGAACCATTGTTCGATGAGACTTCGTCGTTGTTCACGATGCTCTTCGCCAGGGAGCGCACGGTTCCAAGCTTCGTCATACTGAATGTCATCTGGCCACGACTGGTTGGCGTATTTGTCTTCCAAACGACCTATAATGGTTTGCCCACTCGGAACCCCTGCCCGTACCGATATTCCTGCGCCACAAAATAGAGATAGATTTTCACTCTCGGAAAGCCTCTCGCAAAGTCGCTGATAGTCTTCCTCTTTGATTTCATCCATAAAACATTCTGATGCGACATTTTAAAAAAAGTATTGGCAGTTCCCTCTCATACCGGTAGATATTATTCCGATTTCATATTTAATATGTAATAGTATATTCAATTTGTTGTTCTCTTATACCCTTCTTGTTGTGCTAACTAGCCATACTTATTGGTTGTACTGATTAGTACAACTAACCATACTAACTGATTTGTCTGACGCAAATTTATGACGAATGGGTCTAACAGGTAAGACATGCTCACGTACACGACTTACAGCGAAGCCGGCGGCGTCGGGAAGACGACGCTCGCGTCGAATCTCGCCGACGCGCACGGGCAGCACGATCGCGATGTTCTCGTAATCGATCTTGACCCACAGAACGGCTCGTTGACGTACTTACTCGGCGTTGACGCTCCACGAGAAGATAGTAACGCAGACAACATCGCGCGCCACCTCATCGACCGACCAAAGGGCGCATTCGAGGACCTCATCCTTGAGACACCATTTGGATTCGACCTTGTTCCAAGCCACAATATGCTAGAAAATCTCGCCGATCTCCTTGCTCGCGCTGCCTCAATGGCAGAAGACCTCGGCGAAGAGTTTGAGCGCCACGATCAGCTGCGACAGGTGCTTCTCAACGCGGATATTCCCGACAAGTACGATACGATCGTCGTCGATCCGCCGGCAACCGCTGGCCCCCATCTCTACAACGCCATTGGCGCAACCCGTTCGCTGGTGATCCCGCTGGAACCGACAGGGAAAGGGATGCAATCGATAGAGGGGCTACAAGATGTCGTTCAGGGCTTCGAAGAGACGGTGGGTGTCACCGTTGGCGTCCTTGCGGTCGTGCCGAACGGCGTTGGGCGGACGACGGACCAACAACGCTACTTGACGCGTATCCGCGAGCTGGGGTACGACGCGCCGGTCGCCATTGGTGAGCGATCGTCGCTCTTCGAAGGCTGTTGGGACAAGCAGACGACAGCATTCGCGTACGTCAATGAGTATCGCTCCCGGAAACGTGATCACGAAATGGAGACGCTCGAGCAGTTACACGACCTCGCCAGCCATCTTGAGGAGGTGAGTGCCTAATGCCGAACGGCATGAAGTCCGGGAGCGGCGATGATCCGTTCGCCGAGGATGATGATGTCGACGATGAGCCTGTCGACGACGTCGCGGATACGGACACAGATGCGGGTGATCCGTTCGATGAGCAATCAACAACGCCAGAACCGGATCCGACGTCGACGACGCTACCAGGCATCCCTGACCATCCTGCTGACGAATCTTCCCGGCTACCATGGATCCACCGTCGCGATGGAGTGAAAGACGATCGGGACCACAAGACGATCCACTATACGGAACACACGGTAAAGAGGGAACGTCGGGAGCTCCGGCCTGCGCTTGAGGAACAACTTGGGGATGATGTCGAACTTACTGATGCCCGAGAGGCGGCATATCTCGTCGGAATGGATCATCTAGACGAAGTCGCCGACGTGCTTCGAGAGTGGGGCTACGATATCGAGTAGCCAGCTCATTTTGTATATCGTTATACGATTTATTACCTTTGAGCATTCTCTGTCCGATAAGTTGCTTATTTCGCGTGTCTCGTACAGACACGCGCATAACCAATACTATTAT
The DNA here is from genome assembly GCF_031432225.1 of Halalkaliarchaeum sp. AArc-GB. Lineage (NCBI taxonomy): Archaea > Methanobacteriati > Methanobacteriota > Halobacteria > Halobacteriales > Haloferacaceae > Halalkaliarchaeum > Halalkaliarchaeum sp. AArc-GB. The sequence continues at coordinate 79,201 of NZ_JAVKGM010000013.1, forward strand.
ACTACTGTCAAATAGACGCTATCCCATGAGATCACCACGCTTAGAATCACCACAGGGGGCAGCATGCGGGGTTCTCCCCCGAGATTTCCGTGAGTGAGCAAACCTACAACTGGTCAAGGAAATCACTCGACGAACTCGTCGATTTCTACGAGCGAGATATCGCTCCTGAACGCCGGCAAGAGGGATACGATCCAAACAAGATCCCCTCCTACCAGTGGCTCGTTGAGCACGGCTATAGCGGTCTCCAGTACGCTGTCCGGGAGCATCATGAAATGACACTATCCGAGTTCTTCGAACAGGCTGTTGGACTTGGAGACGACGCTTCACCGGAGAGTCCATCGTGGCCAATCGATAACGAGCAGATGATCGAGTACCTCGAACAGTACTTCCGGTCACAACAACGGGGGTCGGCTGCGGAGAGCACCCTCCAGTCAAAGCGCTCGCGGCTTGGCCAGTTTCTTCGCCATTACGAGGATTTTCACGGGACAGCGGAGATCGTCTCTCGTATCACAGATGTCGCTGACCAACCTGAAGAGATCCAGCGCGTCACAGCTGTCTTCGACATTCTTGATGAAGAACTCGAGAGTAATGACTCGAAGCGCCGGTACCGGTCTGACATCGACGATCTCTACAGCTGGCTCGTCGATCGCGGCTACGGAGCGTTCAACCCTGTTCGATACGACCACGAGTGGGACGTTGCTAAGCGCGATAACCCCGCACTTGCGCCCGCACAGGTCGGATCTCTCGTGGCTGCGGCTGAGAACATCGAAGAGCGATTAATCGTCTTAGGGCTGTGCGCCTGGGGCTTGCGACGGAGTGAATTAGCAACTCTCCACGTTAAGAATGTTGAACTCCAGGCGGAGTCACCGTATCTCTCGTTCGACACGCGGAAGAACGGTCCCGGAACAGTGGCGTTGATCTACGGCCAAGATGTCCTTGCGGATCGAATCACACAGCTGTCGGATCGTCAGGGATGGGGCGGGCATCTGTTTCCCTCACCAGACGCTCGGCGTGATCACGTGACCGGGGAGACACTCAATCGCCGGTTCAAGTCGATTGCTACGCGTGCAGATGTGCGAGTTCGCGGTGGGCTTCCGACCTCGAAGATGGGACGTCGGTTCTGGTACAGCGCGTACGCTGATGCCGTCGAGACGGTGATCGAGCGTCTCCAGAGTGTCGCTCACGAGCAGGGGAGCAGCGACCCGATGGTTGTGTTTCGGAACTATCTCTCTGAAGAGAAACGCCGTGAGTATCTTCGCGACGCAATGTATGACCGGCTTGCTGAGGCGTTTGAGGACAAATAGTCTGCCACAATCACACATGTCTCACACTATACTGAGTACTGGGCCTATCCTCTCCACAGTTTCGGAGGAGTGACTCGATCATAGTCATCTTCAGTTGCGTACGGGCTTGTATCGTCTGGTGTACCTCTCGAATAAGACAATATGGATAATGTCGAATGAAAGGAACGCATCAATATCTATCCATCAAGATTGTGGGAATTCACGGTCTTCGAGGATGAGTCATTTTTGGATTGAATCGGCATCAATCGGGTGCGTAGGCGTCCGCCACACAATCACGAAGTTCCTTTGGCGTCGTCCACGTGTACGCACGGTCAACGCGCTCCATCGAGAGGAGATAGTGTGCGAACATCCCGTCGTAGGCCGCGTACTGTTCCTCCTCAGTCTCGTAAGTTCGATAGAAGGCCCGCGTCCGTTTTCGATAGGTCGGCTGATCGATGTAACCCGCTTCCCACGCGTGCCCGCCTTGGGAATGTTCGTACACCCCCACGATATGGTCCGCGTAGCTGACCAGTAGCTTGAATTTCGACGTGAAGAACTCCGAGATGTCCAGAATATCGTCCATCAGGAACGCGTCGATCCCATCATCGGAGTTCGAGGCTGCGGCATCGATCGCGAGTTGGTCGCGAACAGCCTCCAATCGTGGCCGCTCCTCCTCATCGTAGGAACCGAGAACAAAGTAGGACATGTTGTTAATGAATCGTCCGAGGTCCTCGTGCATCGCGGTCTGAATCGCCTCGACCCGTTCGGGTGTGAGCGTCTCGCCCGGCTGTTCACCCAATTTATCGATGACTGCACGGGTAGCGTCGTCGTTGTTCATACTGGGCCTCATTCACCACCGCCACCTAACGGTACAGAAATACGACTGGAAGTGGAATACGCAATCACCTTGGGCATCAATTCGAGTTTCACCGAAATGGTTATCCGATCGGGAGAGAAACACAGAGACACAATGTCCCGGCCCGATGCCACCCCGCTCACGCCAGCCAAGAGTTCGGCCGGACTCGATCCGATCGCAGCGTTTAGTGTCCTCGACGACACGACCCGTGCGAATATCATCGGGACAATCGTCGGTCACCCGAAAGGCGCGCCCTCGAAGAAGGAACTCGAATACTACAATCCGAGTATCGCAGCGTCGACGCTCACCGACCACCTCATCCGGCTGGAAGAAGTGGGACTGATCGAGGCCATCGAACAGGATCGTGAGGGGCTCGAACGGGGTCAGCCGTACCGGTTCTTTCAGTTGACCGACGCCGCCCGCGAGCTGTTCGACCGAAACAACCTCTTTGAGCCCGATGCGTACCGAGAACTGTTCGCCGAAGTCGAGAAAACAGACGAAATCACGGCCGCCGAGGGTGTCGAGCGACCGAACGGACGAAACTGAAATCCACCTAAGGCGTACGTTCTGCCGGTCAGAGAACTCGACGTCTGGGATATTCCAGAAGCGGAACCAGCGCAGAGCCGACGCGAGAGATCAGCTCGATTTTGATTCAGAACAGACGAATCGAACAGAAGGCACGCATCAATTCCATCCTCCGAGGCTGTGACCCTCTCAACGTCGAAGCGGTCTTAACCAATACCTACCGGTTCCCATCACCAGATGTTGGTTAACGAGAGCGGATCGCCTATCACCGAGCGGTCGGAATCGATAGGTATAGTCGGAACCTTTCGCTGGTGCCGACGAAGACACAACCGAGATCCAAGCTGAAATCGAAGAACTGGAGCAGCGTATCACCGAGCTCACCAGTTGTGACCTCGGTCCGCTCGGCACTAACCCCCAGTCGCTACGACGCAGTTGCGGTGTGAGTCGTCATTGGTCTCGTCGTCGCTATCAGTCACTTCCTTCGTGTCGGCGAACCTGACTGGGCCGTGTTCAAATGACTATACGTGCTACCGTAGTTTAATCTGAGTAATTCCCGAATAGTATACACATTGAACAGTTTGTAGACCCCCAAAAAGAGCTATTTAGGAGGGTTGTGTCGGAAATCACTGTGAATAAAAAAGAAAACAAACATGATGAGGTACCTCCGGAATCCGGTGAACCAACAAATCCGGATGCACCACCTGATGCGGAAGAAGCGGACTCCACACCAAAATCTGATGCTGACGAGACCTCCGCTAGTGCTTCACTCAGCGGGGAGATCGACACTGACGAAGCGGAAGACTTCATCGAACAGATCGAATCCGAACAAGAATATATTCAGATCACTCCTGTACGTGAGGAGGTGAACTCAGAGACAGTCAAGCGAGAACTCTACGGACTCCACCGATACGGAAACGGACGCAAGCTCCCACTCGATATGGAACTCCATATCGCCGGCATTGAACCCGTCTCAAACTTCGAGTTCATCATCTACAAACCGGAGGATGAAGCTCAATTCAAGTTCTTCATCGGACCCGGAGATCGCGGTGAAGTCACCTGCGACCGACTCGAAAGTACCACACGATCGCAGTATCCAGAGAACTTCGAGTTCGGACGGGAAAGCTTCGACATCACGGATGTCTTCGATGAGGTCCCCGAGATGGTTCGCTGGGAGGGCGTCGAGGAGAAACGAAGAGACTGGATGACGACGCTCTCGTCATTCGACAACGAAGCGATCGAACGCTCGCCGCTCTCCAATCTCCTCGAAACCATCATCCAATCAGACGGCGTGGTCCTCTTTCAAGCGGTTTTCGAGCCACGCGCAGACTGGTCTCCGAAAGCCGAACGGCAGAAAGGAAACCTCAAGCAAGGCGTCCACACGACCGGCGGTCTTGTCCTTCGGACGGTTCTCGACGGAGTCCTTGGCGTCTCTGATGAAGAGCAACAGGAGCGCCACCGGAGTGATACACCAAACGAGATTGGCGGCTCAATCCACGATTCACAGACTGCGGGCTACCGCTCAGGCACGGGACGGATGGGGCAGATCGACCTAAAAGACCCATCTCACACCTACAACGTCACCCTCCGAGCGGCCACAACAAGCCCTAAGTGTGCCCGAAATCTCCAAGATTCCCTCAACCAGCTCAGTGGGAAGTTCTACTCTATCGAGGGAAACTACCTCGGGACGAACGAACCTGAGTACAAGCGGATGCTCAGCCACGGGATCACCTACCCGAACGGGCTCGAGTCCTGGTCGCGACAAAAGCCGCTGCTCGTGTGTAACATCGACGAGCTCTCAAACTTCATCACGGTCCCCTCAATCGACACGCTGCCGAAAGCGAGCCGAGGTGGGACCGGCGGGAGACCGACGGCTCAGTCGCCGCTCACCTCACCGAACGAAGAAGTATTCAAGGAGTTCTCGACCGGCATGACGATCGGCCACGCCGTCACCGCACTCCGAGATGACTCCGAGAAACCAGATCAGATCAGTACCATCCAGAGCAAAAATGAGTGGTGGGACCACCTCGCGAAGCGGGATGCGCTCTCACTGTCAGCAGATCATCTCACCCAGCACTACATCCGCGCAGCAACGACTGGGAGCGGGAAAACGGTCGCGACGATCAACGACATGCTCACCACACACCACAATCTCGAGGGGCCGACAATCCTCATCGATCCCAAGGACGGCGAGATGTGTGAGAACTATCTGCGGTGTCACCGGACATTGTTCGGCAACCTCGCAGACGTCGAATACATCCAGATTCCAGAAGCGGAGGGCAAGGTTCCAGGGATGCCATTCTTCGATCTGCGGCCGCTCACAGAGGGTGCGGGACGCACCCGAGAGACAGCCAAACAGGACATCATCGACCACTACTTCCAGTTACTCAGATTCGTCCTCGGGAAGAAGACAGTCGAACAAGCGTTCGTCGCGAACGAAATCCTCACCAACCTAATCAAGGCGCTGTTCGACCGCGAACACGGGAAAGATTACTTCTCAATCGGGGAGCTCATGGAGGCCGCACAGGTCTTCCAGAAGTACGGCAAGCAAGTCGAAGACCTCGACGAGGACTACGAAACCGTCCTCAAAGCCATCCCGCAAACGGTCGACACGCAGGTGAAGTCCATCCTCGAGTCGCACCTTGAGAAGGACGCGCGGCAGTTCATGAACACGACTGACGCGGTTCTCAACCGGATCCGAAAGCTGAAAGAGCGTGACTTCATCTGGGATATGCTGTCGTACACGGTCGATGACGAGTACTGGAACGACGACACAAACTGGTACAACAAAGAGCAGATTCCGATGCTCGATATGAAGAGCATCCTCAACTCAAACAAAGTCGTCCTCATCGACACGGGAAGTCTGCGCGGGGCCAGCAGCGAAGTCTTCACCGTCCTGTTCCTCTCGCACCTGTGGACTTCAGCGCAGTCAATCTGGACGCCAGACGATGATGAATACATCACGAACGTCATCATCGAGGAGTCTGCGAACATCGCTCGCAATGAAATCGTCTACCGAGAACTCCTCCCGAAAGGGCGTGAGTTCAACCTCTCGCTCGGGCTCATCATGCAGTATCCCGAGCAGGTGCTGGGGGATAATCCACAGGATAACCGGCGGGCGTACAAAGAAATCCTCAACAACATCAACACGAAGATCATCGGCAACGTCGCGACGGACGACCTCTTAGCCGAGTCGCTGTTCCACGAAGATCTCGAAAACGACGAGATCAAAGACCGCATCGCGGGGCTCCGACGTGGAGAATGGCTCGTCCAACTCCCGTCGACGGGCTTCCACAAACAGAAGCCAGAGATACTCACACTCCGTCCCCTTCCCATCCCGCCAGGGCATAACGCAGGGTCGTTCAACGTCAGCTCGCGGGGTGAACAAGTCCGTGAACGAAGTCGGGACCGACACTGCGTCAACCGCCAGCACGAAGCGATCGACATGGACAGCGGCGTGAAGACCGGTCCTGGTGCGGACGAAGACGAGGACTCGGACAGTGATGGAGACAATCCTGAAGACTCTGAAGAGTTCACAGGCGATCATGAATCCTTCCTCCGGATGGTCTTCGACGCACTCACAGACGGGGTGACTGGCTACCACATCAAGGACACAATGAACGTCCTCCCGTACAGCGAGACGGCACCCGATCTCATCGAGTGGGGCTTCCTCGAGAAGTTCGAACTCGGAAACAGACAGGCGTACTACTGGCCGACAGACGAAGCAAACGTCGTCGTCGACAAGAATCTCGCGCCACGAGACGGTGGTGAGTACGGTCGGGAAAGCCCGGAACATCGGGTCGGCGTCAGGCTCATCGACGCATACTACGACGGGCTCGGCTACGAGACATACATGTACTACACCCCCGAGGGCAGTGAACTCAAGTTCGATCTCTACGTCGAGGCGACAGAGGAATCTCCCGACGATCGGGACAAAGTCATCGAAGTTGAGCTGTCCCCGGAGAAGCGGCGGCACGTCGTAGACGACTTCTTCAAACTCCGAGACGCAGATGCCGACGCCATCTGGGTCGTTAAAGATGCCGGCGGGATGCGGAAGTTGTTGTCGTCGCTCACTGGTCAGCTCGGGTATATTGAGGCACGAAAATCGGATAACTTCGAGAAGATCAGCGACGAACTCGACGCAGAAGGCGCGCAGAAAATCTTCGGCATCAACAAACTCAGAAAGGATCTAGGAGACGACTAGCAACTAAACTCTCTCCACTAGCTTCTCTTTTTATCGGGTCGCAGAACTCTGAGTTCCATCCCAAAACGAGTACTAATCCAGTTGACAGCGAGTGGATTTCCCATTCTATGTCGGCATACAGTCGTAAACCAATCCACTCACAGCTAGACAATCTGCGTGGTACGTCCATAAGAATATCATCTAAGAACAGGGCAAGGAGCAATGGAAAAGACATTGAGAGCGAGGTGAGAGCGAATGGAAAAGACATTGAGAGCGAGGTGAGAGCGAATGGAAAAGACATTGAGAGCGAGGCGAGAGCGAATGGAAAAGACATTGAGAGCGAGGTGAGAGCGAATGGAAAAGACATTGAGAGCGAGGCGGGAGCGAATGGAAAAGACATTGAGAGCGAGGTGAGAGCGAATGGAAAAGACATTGAGAGCGAGGCGGGAGCGAATGGAAAAGACATTGAGAAGAAGCTGAACAAGCAAGGTGTATCAAACTGAAGCCACCACAAACAACCAGAAACACTGTACTGTAAATGTCCAAACCCACCCAATCTAGACAACACCAAATCCCCGATCTTCTATCCTCAACACTTCCCAAACAGACTTCAGACACAGAACACACCTCACATTCCTTTCACTACTGCCCACACCCACGCAATAAATAAGTAGACAGCAATACATTAGGCCGGTGTGTATGTATAATCTTGAATAAGCAGACGTGGAGGGATTTGATGCTACTTTGTGTAATACGATAATGCGATGTGAGTGGAAACTGGCTGTAGCATCGCTATTCAAGAATAAGCAGACGGTAGCGGGATACTGGGCAAGCGATGTAAAACCTAAAACAAGCAGACGGGACCGCAATTGGTACTATCTGTTATAAGAGATTTCCACCTCGGTATCACACATCCTACATTATCATAGACAACCAAGAATAACAAGACAGCGACCCGATATGGCTGTGTTCATGTAAACACCCGAATAAGCATACGGCAGGGGTATTGAGGGGTGATTGAATAAAACATTATTACGGGATATACAACCATCATATAACCAGACGGGAGCGACTTAGAGGTGTTTCAGTATAAAAAATGTAGTTTGGGCGTCATCATTAAAAATAAGCGTACGTGGGCGGATTTGGCCCCTGTTGGTGTAACCTAACCCTCCCCCATAATCCCGCTGGTTGGGTTCTGAGGGCCTGAGAGACCTTTAGAGATGTTCTAATATATCTCTCCTCCCCTGTGGTTAGGTTCCGCGAATTCACAATGTTAGGGGCTTGAGAAGCAAAATGACCCGAAGGTCGACCGCGTAGCGAGGAGACGGGGCGGAGCCGAGAGGAGAAGGGAGATCAGAGAAATCGAGCGAGATATCGCAGTACGTATATCAGAAATCAGATACTGGATTGGCAAGGGAGAGACGAGTCGGTCAGAAGTCGAGATAGACGACGATCGGGAGGGTGGCCCGTCCGGACAGAGTGGCTATCGCAACCAAGCGAGTAGACGTCCCGGTGGGCACACCCACGGAGGAACGACGACCGACGCCCGGCAGAGACAGTCGCGTCAACACAGCCAGTCACTTTCAGTATGGGGACAGGCAGAGACAACGAGCCACGGATGGGGCAGATACAACTGGACGTCTAGCGACCACCGATAGCACAGCCGGAGTGACGGCGACGCGAAGGGCAATCAGCTACGCGATTCGGGGAAGTAATCCTGTAGTGATAGTGGATGCTCTGACTGATTATCACATGTTGTTACCAACCAGATACATTCATAACTCACCGGCAAAGAGACTCCCCGATGCCGACACACATTACCGGATACGTTGCTGATGAACTCGCCGAGCTCATCGACGATGTCGCAGAGCACCACAACATTTCTCGGAACCGAACGATCGAACTGCTGCTTCGAGAAGGCGTGAACAACCGCCATCAGCGGATCAAGATGGAGCAGATCAACATCAAGGTCGAGCGGGTGCTTCGAGAGATAGCTGTCAACACGGATGGCGAGTTCGGCGAGGAGATCGAAGCGCAGAGCGAGAAGATCGGAAACATGCCCCTGCCCGAAGGAACGACTGGGGTCGACCTCGTCACACCACATCCGTACTTCGGCGGAGATGGCTGGTACCACGACCCAGAAGATCACCCCTACAATCAGTAAGTAGAACTGACGGCCGACGGGTCGCGACACACAGGTTCCGGTAGGGCTGTTCACTCCATTTTGTCTTGTCTCTCATTGACCACACCATTTTGCGAGTGCTCTGGGTCGATTACATTATTCATGGACCCCCCACACCGGTTTTCCAGTGTTCTTCCAAGCTTTATCAGTCCAACCTGCGTATCTACACGTGGGATGTTCACATGAAACTCGCATTGATCGGGGTCGGGCAGGCGGGTGGGAAGGTGGTCGACGAGTTCCTGGCCTACGACGCACGGACAGGCGCTGATATCGTTCGGGGAGCGATCGCCGTCAACACGGCGAAAGCAGATCTCCAGGGAATCGACCACCTCTCGAAAGACCGCCGGATCCTGATCGGTCAATCGCGAGTGAAGGGACACGGTGTGGGCGCAGATAACGAACTCGGCGCAGAGGTGGCCGAAGAAGACATCGACGAGGTTCAGGGCGCGCTCGACTCAGTGCCGGTCCACGAGATCGATGCGTTCCTCGTCGTTGCGGGGCTTGGTGGCGGGACGGGGTCAGGTGGGGCGCCCGTGATTGCCAAGAACCTCAAGCGGATCTACACTGAACCTGTGTACGGGCTCGGCATTCTGCCCGGCAGTGACGAGGGTGGGATCTACACGCTGAACGCCGCTCGATCGCTCAAGACGTTCGTCGACGAGGTGGACAACCTCATGTTGTTTGACAACGACGCCTGGCGCAGCTCGGGTGAATCCGTGGAGGAAGGGTTCGACGCGATCAACGAGGAGCTCGTCCAGCGGTTCGGCGTGCTCTTCAGTGCGGGCGAGATAACCGAGGGAAGCGATGTCGCTGAAAGCGTGGTTGACTCTTCGGAGATCATCAATACGCTCAAAGGGGGCGGAATCTCTTCGCTAGGCTACGCCGACGTCGAGGTGGACGAGCCGAAGCGGAAGGGATTGCTCTCGCGACTCAGTGGCGATACAGATAACGGGATCGACAGTACAGAAGCGACCAACCGAATCACGAGTCTCGTCCGGAAAGCAACGCTCGGTCGACTCACGCTGCCCTGTGAGGTGAGCGGGACAGAGCGAGCACTGCTTGTGGTTGCCGGCCCGCCAGAGTATCTCAACCGGAAGGGAATCGAGCACGGTCGCAAGTGGCTCGAAGAACAGACCGGATCGATGGAGGTCCGTGGTGGTGACTATCCACGACGCGGTGAGGGAACGGTCGCAGCGCTCGTGCTGCTCGGCGGCGTGACGAACGTCCCACGAGTGAAAGAGCTCCAGCAAGTCGCAATCGAAGCACAACAGAATCTCGGGGAGATCACTGACGAGAGCGAGGACCGTTTCTCGGACCTGATGGACAGCGACGGGGAGCTGGAGTCGCTGTTTTGAGATCGTAGTGGTCTATTCGTCGTATCGATCTTCGAGGTCGTCGAGTGCTCGCCAGAACTGCGTGTTGTTAATCTCTGACTCTGTTGCTGCCCGGGTTTCCAAAACACCCGCGTACGTCTCGAAGTTCTCGGGACTGGGATCGGTCGCCAAGACACAGTCGATGTATCCATCGAGAGCTGTCTGGAGAGTCTGTGCGTAGTGGTCGTAGGAACCGTCGATCCAATTAAAATTCTCATCGACTTCCTCGAACACTGCCCGATAGACGGTCGCAGAGGCGAGGTAGCGATCGCGCTCACGGTACTGTTCGGCAATGTTGAAGAATCGGGAGAAGTCGATCGCTTCGAACACCGCCGGATCGGCATGTTGCTCAAACAAGCGTCCGATCTCCTCGCGGTACTCATCGACCGATTTGTGTTCGTCACCGAACTGCGCGAGAAACTGTTCTCGGACCGTGCCGTGCTTAGCGAGTACATCACGGATGAACCCACGTAACTCCTCGACAGGGACGTCCGCAAGGAGAGCCTCGATACGCTCGCTCTCATCTTCTGGCGGGTCGTCTGCGATAGCGAGGAGCACCGCGACGACGTGTTTGCAGTCGCCATGGCCGTCGTATGGACAGGTACACTGAGTCTCGAGACTTCGGCCACCGAATTTGATAGTCACGTCGTACGGGTTCGATCCGCTGACAACGGCCGACACGAGATCGTCGAACCGGTCGAGCTGCTGGATCCGTCCCTCCCTGCGATAGGTTTGCCCCCGCTCAAACACGGGATCGGTACATCGGTCTCGAATGGTTTCTGTATCGATGTTCATGCGGAACTCGTCCGAAATCACTCTACTGGGACCTCGGTACTCTCGTCAAACTTGTAGCTGCCACCTTTCAAACCCGTCCCCCTCTAGACCTTCACCAGTTACAACATATTGACCACTCCCACCCACTTGCCGGTGTTCGACCACCGTTGGTGAGCCCGCCTGCTGGACCCGCTGTGCCATTTGATAGATGACTGAGTCCGTTTCCATATTTGGGAAGTCAACTGTTTCTCACGGCGCTGTCAGCGGTCTTGTGGTCGGGGTCCTATTCATCACCCCATCCCAATCGCGTAGATAGAGAAGAGCCGCCGCAGTGAAGGATTATTTTTAACCACCAGTTGAGGTGGTGCGTGATTTAAGAGGTGATAAGAATACAATCCAACATCTGCTTTAGAGGCGTTCAAGCGGCCAAATACTCGGCTCTCAGTTTGTGACACTCATATAAAAGTCACAATCGACTCTCTTCAACTCACGCACGATTCCTGACGGAACCCTCCGGCGCTGAGACGCCGGAGGAGTCGTGCTGCCACCCAATGACAGCAACCAACCCAAACAGGGTCAGGAGTGATAACTCTGGTTTCCAGAGTACCTTACTCGACACTGACCCACAGATACACCGCGTCGCACAGTCCAGTTCTCAAATCTCGCCGAACCGTCGCCAGCGAAACGCCGGTCGAACAATCATCGTGGGGTCGGTCTAAGTGACCGAAGCCACCGACGATCCGACCTCGTTCGCCATCCCGATGGATCCAGACCGTGCGTTCAACGCAATCGCAAACAGTCGTCGCCGGCGCGTCTTGCTCTCACTCTCACAGTCGCATGGAGCAATTACCGCAGGTGATTTGGCCGTCGAAATCGCCGCCATCGAGAATGCGATTGACCCCAGTAAAATCAGGAGCAACGAACGCACCTCAGTCTACATCTCGCTGACCCAATCGCATCTCGAGACGCTCGATGAGTGCGGCGCAATCGCGTTTGATGACCGATCGAAGTCCGTCTCTCCGACGGACGCGACCGAACCGCTCGCCGAACACATCCGCCGGCTCCAGACTGCGTGTTACAAGCCAGATTCGGAAGAGTCCCAATGACCGAGTATCAGCCAGAAATGGAGACGCTCAGAGACATCGACACGAGTTTCCACCGGCTGTTCGAGACAGTCAACGACTCTGAGGCGCCTTCCATGCCGGGAGATGACCCACTCGCCACACTACGGCAGACACGAGCACAGATCGACGCCGCACTGTTCGCGTATCGTCGCCGAACTGAGGACGCCACGCTCGCTGATGACGGGACGTGTCTCCTCCAGTGGGACCCACCGAGTGCTCCGCCTCGCCGCCTCCGGTTCGAGCCCGACAGCACTGGCGAGACGTGGACCCGTCGCGAATGGGAGTGGACCGGCGCTGAGTGGCGTCCCTGTGGGAGTGATCGCCTCGACAACGTCGCGATACGTGCTCCAGCGGCGGCGCGGTATCCAGAGCCAGTCGATCCCACACCGATCGAAACGATGCTCGAGTGGACCCGCGACAGTTGGGCGCGTCCGGATCCGCCTGCGCTCGTGTTCGCGAAGACGGCCACCACCGAGCAGGGTGTAGTCGTCTCCGTCGACGGCGAGCTCCGCTACCGCGAGCGCGATAGCCCACAGTGGTATCCTGCGACGACAGACGAGTTCTACCACCACCTTCGCACTCACGGACAGCCAACGCTCCTACCGCTCTCAGAAACCGCACTGACTCGCCATGACTTCACTCCCAGCCCGCTCTCTCAATGACGGACGAACCACTCTCGCTTCCACCGGGATTCGATCGTGGACTCATCCAGCTTATCGACGCGATCGAGACGCTCCGGGACGCTCTCTCAGACGAGGAGACACTTACGACCGTCCAAGCTGTCACCACACGGCGGCGGTTGTTCCTCGCGCTCTACCCGCTTAACACGATCCGCCAACAGCTTGCGGATACAGAGCATCACCGGTCCCAAGGCGATCATGAGGTGGTGACGTGGGATGGCCCTGCTCAGGCACTGTATCATATCGAACTACGTCTCGATCGGCTGCTTGAGGATCTCTCCATTCAGGGGTACGACCACTCCTCACAAGAGTATTCGATCGAGCAAACACTCGAAACGATTCGAGACCACATCGTCATTCTTCAGGACGCACTTTCTGAGGGGTCGACGGACAACTCCACGCTGCTTGAGAAACTCTCCAGTCACCGATCTGTCTATGCAGACGTGGCTGGGCGTGGGGTTGGCGATGGGCGATGGCTTGAGTATCAGCTCCAGCGCGCGTTGATGCGGTGGGGGTATCAAGCAGAGACACGCCAGCACCTGTTCGGTCTTGAGGTCGATGTCGTCGCCAAGCGGAAGCCAAAACAACAGCAGCCGACTGATTGGATTGTCGCTCAGTGTAAAGACTGGACGAGCGACACGATCACGCCGTCAACGATCTTCCGGCTGTGTACGATTGCGTTTGCCTGCCGGGCAATGCCGATCCTCTGTCATACGAGCGATATCACAGCTCGGGCTGAGGAGCTCGCCCGTCAGTTCGAAGTCCGAGTCCTCGATCTGCGGGATCTTGAACGTGGTGCGCTTCCTGCGCCCCAAGTGTACAAGCCATCGGCTGAACTCAACGAGTGGCCTCCACAGAACAACGTTCGTGACTATCGGGGCACCCTCCCCGTCATGTTCTACGGAGAGCCTGGCAAACGGTTCAGCTACGTTCCTGGCTTCACTCCCGTGGGGATGGACTACGACTACGAACCGATCGATACCGATCGAGACGACGATACGCATCCCGCAGCCGGGCACTAACTCGACTGTGAATATGTGTCCATAATCCAATACTATTATTTTCTTGGTGAGTATATTGGTTCTCATGTCTAAACTACCATATCCTTCCGAGCCAAGCCGCGAAGCGATCAAATCCCATGGAAGTGCCTACGATGACGGGGTTGCTGATGCATTTAATGTCGAATCGACTGATGAGAATAGTGTGGCTAAACAGGGGATGATTGAATATCTCGCAACGGAGTGGACCAATCAAAGAATTTCACGGAATGAAATCGCGAGAGCTTGTGGTACTGCAAATATCCCGATTGAGCAGTGGTATAATGAAGAAGTGGAGTGGGACAAAGTTGTGAAACGGATTGAGAATGCCCTTGATGTGAGCTTTATGTGACCTCACCATCAATTCTTTCGGCAGCTGTGCTGACAGACAGTGCGACCCGATAATGTGGGTACGGTCTTACTCAGAGGATTAGGTCGGGGCCCCCAGTAGACAGATTGAGCAACTGGCAGCTACGGTTCGAACGATGCTCCGACTTCGTCAGCGATAACTTGGAGATCAGTCTTCCGAAAGGTAGAGTCGTCAGCCGCCTCCAGCGACTCTGCGATCCCGACGTGCGCCCGGATAACTCGGCGCATCTGCGATGTTGATGATCGCCCCGCCTCGCTGACGTCGACTCCGAGTGTCTCACAGACTGCTTGTAGTTCCTCCTTTGTGAACGAGGCCTTGACCTCCCGCTCGAAGCGACCAGTTGCTACTCGAATCGCGTTGCGTAGTTCTCGGACGGTAGGACTCATGACTTTCTTTTCTCCTCTTATGGCCCTCAAAGTTCCTACTCAGTTCCGGTGAGATCTTCTAGGGACCCCGACTTACCAGCTCTGTCCATTCCTGAACACAGTCTCTGATTCTCTTACAGGTTACTGATATAATGCGAGGGGATGAGGGTAGTGTCTGGACAGAGCATCCCAACTGTGGAACAATCGTGGACCCGATACAAAACAAGCCAGAGTACTGGAGGAACTTCTGCGGCTCAGCTATCGGTAGACGCTCGGATGGTGGTGTTGTAGTAGACAGCGATGTCCGGGTGTCTGGTACTCTCAATCTTCGAGTTGGTCGAGCGGACTCTCCTGTACCGTCCCAAACTCACGCTGATGGCGAAGAGATTTCTCTTCCAGCTGGATCAAGAACTTTTTCGCAGCCAGTACTGCCTCATTGACCTCAGACTTAGCACAGGTGAAGTATACTTCCCCTAAGACGTAATTTGGCTTCGCCGTCTGATAGCTATATGTCTCCCACTCGTAGTCCGACAGGATTCCAGCGGCTTCCGAAACAATCCAGTTCGCAACCACATGTGATCGCATCTTCTCCTCATCTTCAAGAGCATCTGGATAATTCCGATCCAAGTTGTAGTCAAGAGGTGCTGGGAGGTATCCGATAACAATTTCTATCGTCTCGTCGCCGAGATCGACGAGTAGAATCTTCGCATCATTACTCTGAAAAAGGTTAGAGACTGTATACACAGCATCTGCGTCTTCTTCAATAACAGGGGCTGAGTGATCTCGCATTAGTCTTCAGCCTCCGTTATCTCGATGTCAGTAAGTACAGCGACTGGAGGCCGAGCCAACTCAGATGCTCCCTCTCGTTCCGCCCGAATTGTCTCGGGTGAAACCTCCTCACCATTGAACACAGAGAGGGCGTCAGCAAACACGTCAGCCGACGTCGTATCGTCGAAAAACAGGTGTTCTAACGCCTCGATCGACACTCGGTCACTATCACCGCGTTTGAGCGCGGCAAGTCGATCTTCAGGCGGTAAGAAGGGTTCTGTCGTGATTGAGAGGTCCACCTGTGCGTGACGCTGGTGGGCAGCCTCTGCTTGTTTAATCGCACTCACCAGCCGGTGTTCAGGATCATCACCTGTGAGCTGGAGTGTCGTATAGAGCGCAGCGTGTGCGTATTGTGCTAGGGCTCGAAGCGAGCGCTCAGACTCTGCGCCACCAGTCATGACGGTCTCGAGTTCGTCATCATCAAGGTAGAGGTACAGGTGCATGAGATCGACAAGTGCGTCCGGCAGCCGGGTCGAAGCTGCCTCGAGAACACGCTCTCGCTGAGTCTCTGCGTCTGGATGCTCTCCGGTGAGTACCTCGCGTTCGTTGTCCGTAAGCAGTCCAGATGGGTGGTGTTCCGACATTACTTGTCACCTGACGTGGTTATGGAGGCAGCTTCCGTGAGCGAGAGTACCTGGTCTCGCTGGTACTCTGTGAGCCGATCCAGGAGTGCCGCGTGTGACCAGTCCCAGTCTGTGGGACCAAACAACACCGTTCCAAGGAGGGTATTATTGACATATTGCATCCGGAACACATCGACGAGTTTCGGCTTATCAGCCGTCTCAAACACCTCTTCACCGGATATGTAGTGTCCAATGTAGATCCCAGTTCGCCATTCTCGGAACGTTTCACTTTCCTCGTACTGCCTCTCAAAATGCCAGGAAGAGTCCGTCTCTGCGTCGTACTCGTCGATGAACGCAGCGTACTCTTCTGATATCGTTTCTGCCGCTGTCGTGATGTCTTCTGGGGAAACACCAACACACGCTGATGACCCAG
>NZ_JAVKGM010000014.1:0-92364 GCF_031432225.1 Halalkaliarchaeum sp. AArc-GB
GCCCTGCACCGCAGTACATAAGTCGACGGCTCCCGGCCCCAGTATCATGGGGCTGGAGGATTTCAGCGATTTCTCGACGGACGACGGCGGCGGATCCGATGGAGACGACTCCAGTGGGGATACCTCCGGCGGGCCGGACGCTCCGGCCGAGACACTCGAGGAGGAACCGGAGTCGACTGCAAGCAGCTTTCAGCGATACGCGATGGAGCCGGTCGGCGAGGACGCCGGCCTGGGGACGATATCCGTTTCTCAGGGGCTCCGGGTCGCCGAGGAGGGCGACGACACCACGCTGCGTGCGTTCATCACGACGGGCAACCGCGAGTCTGTCCGGATCGGGACGTACCTCCTGGTGCCGTATCCGGACGACGAGCGCCTGTTCTGTCGCATCACGGCCCTGGAGTACGCCCAGGAGTTCCAGTCGGACGACGCGACCGAAATCCACGCCAGACGGCAGATGCGCCGCAACGAGTTCGAAGAACGCGATTACAAGTTCACCGCGACGCTTGAACCGGTCGCCGTGCTCTTCGAGGACGACAGTTCGGCGGATGCCGACGGATCGGACGCCGACCGGACGGAACTGAAGCGACGCATGACGGACCGGGTTCCGAAACCGGGTGCGGTCGTCCGGGAAGCGACCGACGCGACCGACATCAAAACCGGACTCAACATCCCCGAGAAGGGCGTTTTCCTCGGTCATCTCTCGGTCGGTGGCGAGAAGATCCGGACCGCCGCGGAGCCGCCGACGGTCGATTACCGGATCGCCGACGACTACGCCGATGGCGATCCGCTGGTGTTTCGTCACACCCTCGTCGCCGGCGGCACCGGTTCCGGAAAAACGCACGCCTCGAAGAACGTCCTCCGGCAGTATCTCGCCGAAGACAGGCGGTACCCCATGGACGACGGTCGGCGGGTGGCTCCGGCGCTGGTGCAGTTCGACCCGCAAGACGAGTACGCCCAGATGCACGACGACAACCCCGAGATGGACGACGCGTTCCGGCGGCGACTCGACAGGGAGGGCGTCGCCTACGGCGGGTACGACGACACGGTCGCGTTGATCCCGACCGAGGCGGGCGTCGAGTATGGCGGCGGCTCTCACCGGGCCGAGCAGCTCCGGTTTACGGTCCCGTTTTCGATCGTCGACGAGTACGACATGCCGTGGCTGGTCGCGGGTGCGTCGCTCAACGACAACCAGTACGGGGCGCTCACCCATCTGCTCTCGCGGTTCTTCCGCCAGACCGGCGGCGAGGGAACCTATCGGGAGTTCTGTGCCTTCCTCGACGATCCCGCACTGAAGGAGGAACTCGACGAGTCCGGGCGAGTTCACGAGGCGACGTTCGATGCCGTAAAGCGTCGGGTTCACGGCGTTCCGTCGGGGGTGTTCGACGGCGACGCGGCGGCGATAACCGAACTCGATCACGAACTCGTCCGGCCCGGGGGGTTGTCGGTCGTCCCGACGTATCACCTCTCCTCGAGCCGGGCGAAGGAACTCGTCGTGCTCGCTGTCTCGACGATGCTCGTCGACGACAAGCTCTCGAACAGCCCGAACAGCGAGCGAATCAAGCGAACGCCGATGATCCTCGGGATGGACGAGGCTCACAACTTCCTCTCGGAGGCCGACAACGTCCAGGCCCGAAAGGTGGTCCAGAAGTTCACCGAGGCGGCAAAGCAGGGCCGAAAGGAGCGGCTCGGGCTGTTTCTCATCACACAGGATCCCCAGGACGTCGCCGAACCGGTGTTCAAACAGGTGAACACGAAGGTGGTGCTCAATCTCGGAGACGAGGACGCGATCCAGAGCGTGAACATTCCCGCGAACCTCCAACAGAAGGTACCCTACATGGAGAAAGGACAGATGGTCGTGTACTCGCCGGACAACTCGGATCCCGTCGAACTCATCGGACTGTCGACGTGTCTGACCCGCCACGGGGAGTGACAGGCCGCTCTCGTACTGCTGTCGATCGGCACGCTGCGTTGCCGGAGGGCCCGATAGCCCCACCCGTTTTTGTAGGAGGCCGGCGAACGTTCTACTATGGTAGAACACGTCGTGATCGGGGTCGACGAGTCCGCGAAATCGCGAGCCGCAGTCCAGTTCGTCGTCGACGAGTTCGACGACCTGAAGCTGACGCTCGTTCACGTGCTCAACCCCGGCGAGGCGGCAAGCGGCGGGAGCGTCGGCGGATTTCCGTCGGGCGCGGAAGACTGGTACGAGGACGCAAACGAGCGTGGACACCGATATCTCTCGGAGGCTGCAGAAACGATTCCCGACGGATTCGAGGTGGACAGCCGCGTCGAACTCGGCTCGCCGGCCGAACGGATCGTCGCCGTTGCAGAGGAGGAAGGGGCCGATCACATCGTCGTCGGGAGCCACGGCCGAAGTGGCGTCTCCCGGCTGTTGCTCGGTAGCGTCGCGGAACGCGTCGTGCGAACCTCGCCGGTTCCGGTAACGGTGATCAGGTAACCGGAAGTCGACGCCGACCTACGCTTCCTCGAGGGACGAATCGGTCGACGGGCTGCTTTCGTCGGGCTCCACGCGGGGCTCTCTGTGGCTCAGCTCCCGCTGTGGGTACGGAATCTCGATACCCTCCTCGGAGAACTGGTCACTGATCGCGGCGATCAGTTCGCCGCGGGCCCTGGTCAGCTCCCTGGGCGTGGGGTCTTCGACCCAGAGCCGAACGACCAACACGACCGCCGAGTCACCGAACCGATCGATCACGACCTCCGGCGACGAGCCCGGGAACCCCTCCTCTGCGGCGAGATCGGTTGCAACCGACTGTGTGACCTCCCGTGCGTGCTCTAGGTCTACGTCGTAGTCGACCCCGACCTCGACGGCCGTCCGGAGCCGGCCGTTCCGGGAGCGGTTGGCGACGATCTCGTTGCCGACGACGTCGTTCGGGACGACGACGTATTCGCCGTCGAATGCCTGGATGCGGGTGCTCATCATCGTGATGTCCGTGACGATCCCCTCGTCGCCGTCGACGGCGACCCAGTCGCCGACCTCGAACGGGCGGGAGAACATGAGCACGAAGCCGGCGAGCATGGACCCGATGGTCTTTCGTGCCGCGAGGCCGATCACGATCCCCAGGAACCCGGCGCCGACGAGCAGCCCGGCGATGTCGACGTTCCAGACGCCGAGGATGACGATGATTCCACCGCCCCACAGCGTGACCTGGGTCACCCGGAGGCTCACCTCGCGCTGGTGGCGGGTCAAGGCGTCGCTTTCGTCACCGAGGTCCTCGAGCAGCCGCCCGCCGATCCCGACGAACACCTGGATCGCGATCAGAACGATGATCGTGACGACTAGCTGCGGGGCACGTTCGTCGAGCCGGAGCACGCCGAACTGATCGAGCAGCGTCTCGGTCTGTCCCCAGATGTCCGCCATGGCAAGCGCCGTGACGATCACGATCCCGACGACCACCGCCGAACTCACCAGGTCGACGCCGACCGGGTTGAGACGGCGGACAGCTCGGCGTCGTACCCTGCGAACCAGATACGCGAACGCGATCCCCACCACCGGCACTATTGCGGTGGCGAGCAGCTTCAGTTCCCAGGACGGGAGGAGTTCTTGGAGTCCAAACATGACGCGTGCGCGACGTCCGTTCGCTGTCGTCGTTCGAAACTGCAGACGGGGGCCGTTCACCTGACGAACGGAGTGGATTCGGGAGTACTCCGCCATAAGTACACATGTATCCTCCGATATTCGCCGGACGGGGGAGATGTCGTCACCCAGCGTGAATTAGCCGTCGACGGATAACAGTAAGTTTGAGTAGTTGCCTCGGATTCTCCTGGGTATGGAGACGCACGGAACGACCGATCCCGACGAGGGGAATGGCGACTCCGGCGAACCGCTCGTCCGTCGGATCGCCGGACGGTTCGCCGGGAGCGGCCACGTTCCGACCTCGTTGCGGGCGGCACTGGATCACTACGCCGACACGGGCCGACCCGCAATCGGGTCCATTCGTGCCCATCGCCGGGCCGAAGATCGGGTCGACGCGATCGTCGACGAGGCGTTCGACGACGTCGAGTGCGCCATCGCGACGGAGTTCGATCGCCAGCCCGACGAGGTCGAGTTCGAATACGGCACAAAACTCACGATGCCGGTCGAACTGACGCTCGCGCACGTGTACGCCGACCGGGACGAACGTGGCGACGACACCGTCGAAACCGCAAAAGCGGTCACGGAACTCGTGGTCGTCGCGCTGCTCGACGGCGACGTTCGGGACGCCCTGAACGACGGCGAGTACGAGGATTTCCGAGTCAACTTCCCGCTCGACGGTGACGAGGATCGCCGCCGGCTCGCGGAGGTGGTCCAGGCGACGCTCCAGACCGACGTCGATACCCGGTTCGAGTCGTTCGACGAGGAGGTCCGGAATGCGTACGACCGCGCGGTCGCGTTCTCGGAAGCACACCAGGACAGGGACCCCCACTTTCGACAGCTTTTCGTGGACGCCAAATCGGGCGACGAGGAGGCGCTCGACTCGATCCGCGAGGAGTACAAACACGCAGGCTTCGAGGAGTCGCCCGAACTGCTCTCGGAGATACCGGGCGATCTGCCCTACTTCAAAACGCAGTACGGCCGTGTCGGCGTGATCTACGACGGGATGATCGACATGTACCGTGCCGCCGGGATTGACGTCGATCCAGCCTTCGAGCTGTCGATCGTGCTGTCGATCATCGGCGCACAGATCTGGCTCGACGACGTCGACGATTATCGACGGGATCTCGCTGACGACCAACTGACTCCCGTAACCGCGGAGTATTTGCTCGCCGAGTCGGACGCGCAAGCGTACGAACGGATCGTCTCGATCACGGAGGCGTATCTCGACGCTGCAAAACGTCGCGCTCTGGCGGCGGATTCGGACCTCGTCAGCATCGGTTCCCGATACATCTACTACTCCGGCAACCCCGACGTTTTGCCGCGGTGAGGGGGGTGTTTCTTCGCGTTCCGTCAGGCAACGTTCCGCTCGACGTGGGTCTGTCCGGATTCGAACCGGTCGCTCGACAGCCCGGAGACGTCGATCGTCGACGCCTCGCCGTCCGTGTAGAGTTCGGCGACGACCGTGCCGGTCGCCGGGGCGTGCTGGAATCCGTGACCCGAATACCCCGCGGCACTTATAAATCCAGGGACGGTTTCCTCGAGGATCGGGTGGTGGTCCGGGGTGACAGCGTACAGGCCGGCCCAGCCGCGCCTGATCCGGGTTTCGGGACCGAAATACGACGCGACGTCGGCGGCCCGTTCGATCGCCGTCGCGGCCCACTCGAGGTCCGTTTTCTCGTCGTAGCTGTCGGGATCTTGTTCCGGGTCCTCGCCCCCGAACTCGCCGCCGACGATCGCGGTTCCCTCCCGTTCGGGGCGGTAGTAGACGCCGACGTCGAGATCGATCGAAAGCGGGGCGTCCTCGGGGACGGGCGTCGTTGGATCCACCACGAGTGCCTGCCGCCGCCGCGGCGAGACCGGCAGGGTCACGTCGGCCATCGCTGCTACTTCACCCGCCCAGGGACCCGCCGCGTTCACCACGACGTCGGCGTCGACCTGCGTTCCGTCGGCGACTACGCCCGAGACAGACGCGTCTTCGCCGGTTCCGTCCCGGATCACGTCCGTCACCGGCGTGTGGGTGTGGATCGTCGCCCCCGCCTCGCGAGCGGCGGCGGCGTACCCCTGCAACGCGAGGTACGGATCCCCGAACCCGTCACAGCCGGCGTAGGTACCACCCTGGAAGGCTCCGGCGTGGAGCTCTGGATACCGATCCCGGAGCTGCTCGGGTTCGAGAAACTCCACTGGAATCCCCAGCTCCTGCTGCATTTCGACGTTTTCCCGGAAGGTCGATACCGTCTCCTCCTCGCGGGCCAAGAACAGATAGCCGACCTGTCGAAAGCCGATGTCGACGCCGAACTCCTCCTCGAACGACTCCCACACCGGAAGCGACGCCCGCGAGAGCTCCACGTTCACCCGCGTCGAGAACTGCGTCCGGACACCCCCCGCCGATCGGGCGGTGCTCCCTCTGCCGATCGATCCCGACTCGTACACGTCGACGTCGACGCCCCTGGAGGCGAGTTCGTATGCACATGCCGCCCCGACGATCCCGCACCCGACAACCACGGCAGTCATACACAAGCGTTCGTGCCGGCACGCAAAACCGTTGCGACGGCGGCGATGTCGACCGGACAGGACACAGCGGACGCAAACTCCTTGTCCTGGCGGGTTGTTGCTTTTTCCCATGCGCGTACTCTCCGACGACGATGTGAGCACGGTACTGGACCTTTCGGCGTTGGTTCCCGAAATCGAAACGGCGTTTCGAAAGGAGGCAGCCGGGGAGGTCGAACGTCCCGAACGTCCACACGTCCCGATCGGGGCGGGACTCGGCGGCGACCGTCGCACCGCGATGGACCCGCAGTCGATCGAGGAACCGCTCGGGACGGGGCTCGTGATGCCGGCGTACATTCACGCCTCGCCGTACTTCGTCGTCAAACTCGCGAACGTCCACCAGGGGAACGTCGAGCGTGGGTATCCGACTGTAAACGCCACGATCGCCCTCGTTGCCGCCGACACCGGCCTTCCGGTCGGTTACATGGCGGGGACCCGGATCACGAACGCGCGAACTGGCTGTATCGGCGGGCTCGCCGCACGGGAACTGGCCGTCGACGGTCCGATCGCGGTGGGCGTGATCGGCGCGGGCGCACAGGCCCGCTGGCAGGTACGTGCGGTCGCGGCCACGAGAGAGATCGAGAACGTGTTCGTCTACTCGCCCAGCGACTCTCGGGAGGTGTGTGCTGCCGATCTGCGGGACCAGGGCATCCCCGCCCGAGCGGTCGATTCGGCCGAGGAGGCAGTCGGCGCCGCCGACGTCGTCGTCACGGCGACGACCGCGACCCGGCCGGTCTTCGACGGCGGGTCGCTTTCTCCCGGAACGCTGGTCGTCGCAGTCGGTGCCTACGAAAGATCGATGCGCGAGCTCGACGACCGCACGATCGAGCGCGCGGGTCGGCTGTTCGCCGACGTGCCCGCCGAGGTTGCGGAAACGGGCGACTTTCCGCAACACGAACCTGCGGATCTAACGCCGTTTTCGGCGGTTCTCCTCGGAGAGTCTGGGAGAGCCGACGACGAGGAGATCATCGTACTGGGCTCGGTCGGCACCGCGGTTCTCGATGCAGCCGCGGCCGCGTTCGTCTACGATCGTGCAGTCGACGCCGACGTCGGCACTACGGTCGACCTGTGAGCGAGTCGGCGTCACTGCGGTCGGTCTCTCCTGCCGCCCAACGGGTCCGAACCGGTGTGGTCTGTCACAACGGGTCCCCTCAAGAACCGGCAATCCGTTCCGGGAGGAAAGATTAAGTCGTTCGACCCGAAGGTTGAGACGAGTTTACCCGGATGTACAGCTGTATCCTGATTCCGACGGACGGTTCGACGGAGGTGGAGCGCGCCGTCGAACACGCGCTCGATCTCGCCGAGGCCCACGGAGCGACAGTTCACGCGCTTTACGTCGTAAACACCGCGAGCTATGCGGGCCTCCCGATGGAAACCGCCTGGGAGGGGGTCGACGAACTGCTCCGCTCTGACGCCGAGGCAGCCGTCGAGACGGTTCGCGAGCGGGCCCAGGCTCGCTCGATCCCGGTCGAAACGTCGATCGTCGAGGGGACGCCGAGCCGATGTATCGTCCGCGAAGCCGAGGAACGTGGTTGTGACCTCATCGTGATGGGTACCCACGGACGCGGCGGGATCGATCGCCTGTTGCTCGGCTCCGTCGCCGAGAAGGTCGTTCGCGCCTCCGCGCTTCCGGTGTTGACAGTCAGCGTCGCTCCCCCAGAAGACGACGCTGTAGTCGAAAGCCAGCCGGCCGAGAGTCGGCCGTCCGACGTCGAAGCCGATCAGTCTTCCTGATCGTCGGTTTCGATCGTTTCCGCTTTCGAGTCCGTTTCCGTGGCAACTCGACGGAGATGAGAACACTCCCCGGCGTGTATCGTTCGGGGCCCCGTCGACGTTTCGACGACGAGCGCTCCCGGAGGTGTGACGTCGACGGCTTTCCCCTCGACTGTGCCGTCGGCCGTTTCGACGCGAACGCGTCGACCCAGCGTGATCGCCCGTTCTCGCCAGGCCGGAAGCACGGCGTCGGGATCGTTCGCGAGTTCGTAAAACCGGTCCAGGAGCTCTCGGATCGCCACGCGACGGTCGATGTCTGTCCCCCGTTCTCCGCTGAGACTGGTAGCCCCTGACGGAAGCGTTTCGGGATCGACGTTCGCGTTGATTCCGATCCCGACGACGAGCCACGAGAGCTGATCGTCTTCGGTTTCCGTTTCGGTCAGTATCCCCGCGAGTTTCCGGCCGCCACGACCCGTGATTTCGTTGTCTTTTTTCCCGTCACCGCCGGCGTCGACCTCGACGATCACGTCGTTGGGCCACTTGATCCCGGCGTCGACGCCGACAGCCTCGCAGGCGGAGACTGCCGCCACGGCAGCCGCCAGCGTAAAAAGGGGCGCGTCACCCGGGGATCGATCGGGGCACAGTAGAATCGACGCGTAGATCCCGCCGGGCGGCCCCGTCCATCCCCTGTCGCGTCTTCCCCGACCGTGTGTTTGTTCGTCGGCGATCACGGCGACGTCGGAATGCCCCTGTGCTGCGAGCCTCCGAGCACGCTCGTTCGTCGACGGGATCGACTCGTGAGTCTCGGTGACGTACGGCGCCTCGATCGATCCTTCGAGTGACGCCGCGAACGCCGCCACTCCGTCGTCGGATGCTGGATCCCCTTCCACGCCGTTCGGTGTGTTCCGATCAGTGATAAACCTGTGTCGGCTCGCCACCGCCGTGGACAACATCAGGTTTGCCGAGTCGTTGGCGATCAGAAAGCCCAAACCGCTCCCCCGCGCATCGGCGGACGATGACCCCGGTCAAGGACAGCGTCCACGACTACATTCCCCTGGATCCGGTCGCGGCGGAGTTGATCGACACGCCCGTCTTTCAGCGTCTCCGTCACATAAAACAGCTCTCGACGGTCCGGCTTGTGTATCCGTCGGCCAACCACACGCGGTTCGAACACTCCTTGGGCGTGTACCACCTCACGTCCCGCTCGCTCGAGACGCTCGACGTCGACGAGGATCGGGCCCGCCACGCTCGGGCTGCGGCGTTGTTGCACGACATCGGTCACGGTCCCTACGGCCACCAGACCGAGGAGCTGATACGGCGCCACACCGGGAAGGACCACGACGACGTCGAGTGGCTCGTCACCGACGCCGACCGGGAGGTGACGCAGGTGCTGGAAAAGCACGGGCTGGAACCCGAACGGATCGCCGGACTCGTCCGGGGAGATGGCCCACTCGGCGATCTCGTCTCGGGGGAACTCGACGCCGACCGGATGGATTACCTGGTCCGGGACGCCCACCACACCGGGGTCCCGTATGGGACGATCGATCACGGGAGACTCGTTCGAGAACTCACGCTTCGAGACGGTCGACTCGTCCTCGCGGAAGGCAACGTCCCGACCGCAGAGAGCCTCCTGCTCGCGCGGGGACTGATGAACGCGATCGTCTACCGCCACCACGTCTCACGGATCGCCGGCGCGATGCTGGAACGGGCGAGCGAGCGACTGCTGGACGCCGAGGAGGGATCCGCGGCGGACGTAGACGTCGAAACGTTCCGCCGAATGGCGGATCACGACCTCCTGGTCCGGCTCCGCGAGGGTGCGCCCGATCTCGCCCGCCGGCTCGAACGTCGAGAGCTGTTCAAACGTGCCGTCTGGGCCGAACGCTCCCGGGTTCCCGCCGGCACTGCCGACGTCGATCGGGTCGGTGAACGCGCCGCTGCACGGGAAATCGCCGACCAGGCGGGGATCGATCCCGGAGAGGTGATCGTCGACATCCCGTCCCGTCCGACGCTGAAGGAGTCGAACGCCACGGTCGTCGTCGATGGGACGCCACAGCGTCTCGAGGACGCAAGCGAACTCGTGACCGGGCTGCGCAGCGCACAGCAGGCGAACTGGCGGCTCGGCGTTTACTGTCCCGCACGCCACCGGGAGTCAGTCGCCGACGCCGCAGAACGGGTGCTCGACCTCCAGCCGGGACGTGCTGGAGCGACGTAGCCGACCGACCGCTACAGCTGTCCTTTCAACCGCTCGAACTGGTCGAGATCGTGGCCGTACAGGACGGTCGCGTCGGTGTGCCGCTCGCGCTCTTTTAGTTTCCGGCGGCTCCGGGCCCACGCGCGGGAGTCGTACACCAGGCTCGATCCCATCGAGCGTCCCTCCTCGTAGTTCTCCGCGAGGAACGCCTCGTCGCCCGCGATCAACAACGTCCCCTGCTCGCGGTCGATCTCCGCACCCAGCAACCCGGGCGTGTGACCCGGGAGATCGAGGAGGTCGATTCCCGGAAGCAGTTGACGCTCGCCGTGGACGACCTGCCAGTTCAGGTCGCGGTCGAAGTCGGCCGCGAGATACGCGTCTCCGCCAGCGTCAGTGTTTGCGCTGAGATAGGCGTGTTCGAGT
Organism: Halalkaliarchaeum sp. AArc-GB; assembly: GCF_031432225.1. Taxonomy (NCBI): domain Archaea; kingdom Methanobacteriati; phylum Methanobacteriota; class Halobacteria; order Halobacteriales; family Haloferacaceae; genus Halalkaliarchaeum; species Halalkaliarchaeum sp. AArc-GB. The sequence continues at coordinate 10,467 of NZ_JAVKGM010000014.1, forward strand.
TCGCGACGGTGGACGTACACTGGAACGTCGGTTCCTTCGAACCGATGGAGCCCGCCGGCGTGATCGAGGTGGAGGTGTGACTGGACGACGCAATCGACGTCGCCGACGCCGTATCCCGCTTCCGAAAGCGCCGTCTCGAGGTCGCGCTCCCGGGCGTCCACGTGGGCGAACGCCTCGAACAGCGGGGCCGGCCAGTGTCCGTCGCCGGCGTCGGGATGTGAGCCTGTATCCCAGAGGACCGTCGCCTCGGGATGGTCGATCAACAGGTTCCAGACGGCGAACTCGCCGTACTGTAGTTCCGGTGATTGGTCACTTTGAATGGCCGCCACCTCGGCGTCGAGCGCGAAGTTCAGATCGGCGTGAATGCGTCCCCTGTCGAGCAGGTGTAGCTCCATGCGAAGTTGTTGGGGTCGCACCGTCGTAGTTCCTGTGACGGGTTCAAGCCGTGGGGATCTGCAACGACACGATCCGCCGATTCGACGGTCGCACCACTTCCGTTTTCACGCTCCACTCCTGAAAGACGGTAATGAACCGACCGACGAGTCGACGCGGCTATCTTGCGACCGTGGGCGCGGTCGGCCTCGGAGGAGCACTGGCCGGCTGTCTCGGGGACGACGACACGGTCCTGGGCCCGCCCGAGGACCAGGACGCAGAAAGCGAGGCGCTCTCGTTTCCAGCATACGGGCAGCGACTCCCCGAAGCGACGCTGCCGTCCCCCTTGCACGATCGCGAGGTGACTACCACGGAATTCGAAGGCAACCGGGAGACGCTCGTGACGTTCGTGTTCACCCGGTGTTCGATGGTGTGTCCGGCGCTCACTGGCAACCTGGCGCAAGTGCAGGCCCACGCAGCGGAGGGTGGGTTCGAGGACGAAATCGCGCTGGTGCCGATCACGTTCGACCCCGTCTACGACACGCCCGAAGTGTTGCGGGAGTACTCGGAATACGTCGGCGCGGACCCGACGGCGGAAAACTGGCAGTTCCTCCGACCGGAATCCGAAGAGCGGGCACGGGAGGTCGTTGCAGAGAGGTTCGGAGTCGGATACGAGAAAACCGACGCGTACACACCGAACGAGGAGAGCGAGGAGATGGAGTTCGTCCACACGTCGGTCACGGTCCTCGCGAACCGCGACGGATACGTCGAGCGGGGCTACAACCCCGGGTCGCCGTCGCCCGCCCGGGTGATCGACGACCTCGATACAGTCAGGGAGGGATACCGGTGAACCGGCGGGAGACGATCGCCGGAATCGCGAGCCTCGGGGTGGTCGGCGCCGGGGGCGCGGTCGCGTTCCGATCGCGGCTCTTCGACGGGGCCAAACGCATCGATCCCGTGGAGATCGAGACGATCGACGCGCCGGGAAGCGAGGCCGGAACGTCACTGATTCCCGACGACGATCGGCCGACAGTCGTCGAGTTCTTCGCGACGTGGTGTACCGTCTGTGCCCGGATGATGCCCGCCATCGCCGCTGTGGAGGCGGATCTCGGCGACGACGTGTGGTTCGTCTCGGTGACGAACGAGCCGATCGGGCATACGGTCTCCCGCGAGAACGTCCGGGCGTGGTGGCGCGAACACGGCGGCGACTGGACAGTGGGCTACGATACGGATCTCGATCTGACGCGCGAACTGGACCTCTCGGACACGCCGACGACGATCCTCCTCGATCCGGACGGACGAGTGCTCGAGACGGACCGGGGATACAAGTCGGAGGCCGAACTCCGATCGCTCGTCGGGGAGACGTTCGGGGTCGATTCATGACCGGGCTCGCGGGCGCGCTCGGGGTTGCAGGCGTCGCGGGAGTCGCGACGTTTTTCTCGCCGTGTGCGTACGCGTTACTCCCCGGTTACGTCGGCTTTTACGTCTCGGCGACCGGCGACCGCGGCCCGACCCTCTCGGGGGCTGCCATCCGCGGGCTCGCGGCGGCCGCCGGTGCGGTCGGGGTGGTCCTCGGGTTAGGCGTTCTCGCGGCGGCGGCCGGAGACGTGGTTCGGAGTTCTCTGCCGTTCCTCGAGGTCGGCGTCGGGATCGCACTGATCGGATTCGGCCTGATCACCCTCCTTCGAGTCGGGCGTGGATGGCACGTTCGGCTCCCCGGACGACGGGCGTCGGTCCCGGGGTTCGCGCTGTTCGGCGGCCTTTATGCGGCCGCGGCCGCCGGCTGTGTCGCCCCCGTTTTCTTCGGGGTCGTCGTCCAGTCGCTGGCGTTTCCTGCGACGGGGACGATCGCCGTGTTCCTGACGTATGCGGTGAGCCTCGGACTGTTGCTCACCAGCGCGACCGTCGCGATCGCTGTCGGCTCGGGGTTCGGGTTCGAACGCCTCGGCGACAGACCCGAACTCCTCCAGCGGTTTGCCGGCGTCGTGCTCGTCGTCGCCGGCGTCGGACAGCTGTACGTCGCATACGGGGGTAGCTTATGAACGCCGGCGCGTGGACGCTTTTGCAGTTCGACGGCCTCGACCGGCTCGCCGACGCCGCCGGCGGGGAACTGGTGCTGTTTTTCCTGATCGGTCTGCTCGGTGGCGCACACTGTATCGGTATGTGCGGCCCGCTGGTGACGATCTACGCCGGGCGCATGGACGAGCGAATCTCCGAACCGGGCGAACGACTGACGGTTTTCGAGGTTCGTCAACACGGGCTGTTCAACCTCGGCCGGGCGGCCAGCTACACCGCAATCGGCGCCGCCTTCGGCGCGCTCGGCGGGCTGTTTTACCTCACGACGGGGACGCTCACCGGGATCACCGACGCGATCCGAGGTTCGGTCGGAATCGTCGTCGGACTCGTCGTCATCGCCATCGGTGTCTACTACCTCGTCGGCCGCGCGGCACCCGGCCTCCATCTCGGAATCGGCGGAAACCGCCTGGTCGCCGCGCTCACGACCCGGCTCGACCGGCTCGCATCCGGACCGGGGATCGTCGGGCTGGGGAGCCTCCACGGGCTACTCCCGTGTCCGATCCTCTATCCGGCGTACCTGTATGCGTTCGCCGCGGGGTCGGCGACGTCCGGTGGACTCGCGCTGGCGGCGCTCGGCCTCGGGACGATCCCGGCTGTGTTCCTCTACGGGACGCTCATCGAGGCTGTCGGCCCGACCCGCCGGCGACAGCTCCACCGAGTTCTGGGCGCGGCGTTTATCCTTCTCGGGTACATTCCACTCCAGCACGGACTGATGCTGTACGGAATCCACCTTCCGCACCCGGAGATTCCGTTCTATCAGCCGCTGGAGACGCCCGGACATGGTCACTGACCGCAGGAACCGAGCATCCACCCCCGAGGACGGCTGCAGGCTCTGTGGACTTCCGACAGCGACGCCGCCGATCCGAAACGACGACGGGGAGACGTTCTGCTGTCGCGGCTGTCTCGACGTGTCCGACGCGCTCGCCGACGTCGACGGAGTGGACGCCGAAGAGGTCCGCAGGCGCCGGGAGGTTGCCGTCGACGATTCCGAACGAAGCGTCGGGGATTCGGACTCCGAGTCGGTCCCCGACGGCTACGAACGGAGCTTCTTCCGTGTCGACGGGATGCACTGTGTCACCTGCGAGTCGTTCGTCGAATCCGTCGCCTGCGGAACCGACGGGGTCGAAAACGCCCGGGCGAGCTACGTCACCGATACGGTCCGCATCGACCACGATCCCGACGCCGTCGACGACGAGGAACTCACAGAGCGACTGACGGGGCTCGGCTACCGGGCGAACGCACGCGACGACGAGTTCGCGCGACGACAGGCCGAAAACACCGCATTCGTCCGCCTCGCGGTCGGCGTCCTGTTCGGGATGATGGTGATGTTCCAGTACGTCGTTCTCATCTATCCCACGTACTTCGACGGCCTGTTTTACGACGAGCGGACGGCCGAGTTCCTCGCGGAGTCGATGGCCGCAACCGGGGGTCGCTACCTCTTCGTCGTGATCGCGGTACTCACGACGATCGTGCTCGTCGTCGCCGGCAAACCCCTGTTGCGTGGCGCGTACGTCGCGATCCGGACCCGATCGCCGAACATGGATCTGCTGGTCTCGATCGCGGCGGTGAGCGCGTACCTCTACAGTCATCTCGTCGTCGCGACCGGTGGCACCCACGTCTACTACGACGTGACGGTAGCGATCGTCGTCGTCGTGACGGTGGGTCGCCACTACGAATCGACAGCGAAATCCCGCGCGACGGAACTGCTCTCGGAGCTGTCGACGGTGCGGGTCCGCGAGGCGCGACTGCTGCCCGATCCCGGGGACGGGAAAACGGACGGCGGCGATCCCGTCTCCGGCGATCCCATCTCCGGTGATCCCGTTCCTGGAGAAGTCGCAGACGGCGAAACCGTCCCGGTCGAGGACCTCGTCGGCGGGGAACGCGTGCTCGTCCGGACGGGGGAGCGCGTTCCGGTCGACGGCACCGTCCTGGAGGGAACGGCGGCTGTCGACGAGGCAGTGATCACCGGGGAGTCGCTGCCAGCCACACGGGAACCCGGGGACGCGGTCGTCGGCGGCTCCGTCGTCCGCGACGGCGCGCTGGTGGTGGAGGTCGCGCCGGGCGGCGAAAGCGGCATCGACCGACTCTCGACGATGGTGTGGGATCTCCAGAGCTCCAACCGGGGGATTCAGAAGCTGGCGGACAGGCTCGCCACGATATTCGTCCCCGTGGTTCTCGTGCTCGCGGCGGTCGTCTCCACGGCGTATCTCGTCACTGGTTCGGGCGTCACCGCGGCGCTTCTGGTCGGGCTGACCGTGCTCATCGTCTCGTGTCCGTGTGCGCTCGGGCTCGCGACCCCGCTCGCGACCGCCGCCGGGGTCAGGGAGGCGCTCGAACGGCGTCTCGTGATCTTCGATGAAACCGTCTTCGAGCGGATCCACGGCGCCGACACCGTCGTCTTCGACAAGACCGGGACCCTCACGACCGGCGAGATGAGCGTCCTCGATTCGACGGGACCGGCGGAGGCGTTCGCGGCCGCAGCCGCGCTGGAGCGCCGATCCGGCCACCCTGTCGCGGAAGCGATCGTGGAGGCGTTCGGCCACTACGACGGTTCCTCGGCCGACGTCGCCTTCGATGGCGGAGCGACTGCCTCGGTGACGCCCGCCGTCGACGACTACCGATCACACGACGACGGCGTTTCCGGCGTCGTCGACGGCAGGGAGGTGGCCGTCGGCCATCCGGCCCTGTTCGAGCGGCGAGGGTGGACGATCCCGGTGGAAGTCGATTCGGCGGCAGAGACGGCCAGCGAGGCCGGACGCGTTCCGGTACTCGTCGGACGTGACGGCGCTGTCGAGGGCGTGGCGACTGTCGGCGACGAGTTCAGGCCCGGCTGGGAGGCAGCGATCGACCGGTTCGCCGAGCGGGGCGTCGAGGTGGTGGTCCTGACCGGCGACGACTCCGCGGCTTCCGAGACGCTCTCGAACCATCCGGGGATCGACCGGGTTTTCGCCGGCGTCCCACCGGAGGGAAAAGCCGAGACGGTGTCCCGCCTCGGGCAGCGGGGCCGAACGGTCATGGTCGGCGACGGCACCAACGACGCGCCGGCGCTTGCAAGCGCCGATCTCGGGATCGCCATGGGCGGTGGCACCGCAATGGCCGCCGACGCCGCCGACGTCGCCGTGCTCGAGGACGACCTCGAGAGCGTCGAAACCGTCTTCGAACTGGCGCGGGCGACCGACCGGCGGGTGAAAGGGAACGTCGGCTGGGCGTTCTGTTACAACGCGATCGCGATCCCGCTTGCGATCACCGGCCTGCTGAACCCGCTTTTCGCCGCAGTCGCCATGGCGACGAGCAGCCTGCTCGTCGTGACCAACTCCTCGCGGGACCTCCTTTGAAGGCGGGGGAGTCAAAGGTTCGGACCACTCGTCGGTGACCGACCGGTCTCAAAACCTGGGTATCCGCCGAACACATTTTTGTGTGTACCAGCTATTTCTAGCGGATGACCACTGGAGCCTTCGTCTGTTCGTGTGTCGACACGTGCGAGCTGGATCTCGAGGCGGTGCGAAACGGGATCGACGGGGCCGACGTGATCGCGAGCTCCTCGCACCTCTGTGGCGAGGAGGGGCTGCCGGCGATGCGTAATGTCCTCGCGGAACACGAACTCGACGAGGTCGTGATTACCTGTCCCGAGCCGCAGGTCCGAGCCGGATTCCGCGACCTCGCAGCGGGAGTCGGGATCGACGGGGAGACAGTCACGTTCGTCGATCAGCGCGAGGGCGCCGGGTGGATCCACGAGGAGGCGGTCGCAAGCGACAAGACGGCACGTCTGATCTCCGCCGCCGTGGCCGGCCGCGAGGTCGATTCGGCCGAAGATCGTGGCGGGACACTCGAACGCGATGCCGGTTCCCGCGTCGCCGTGATCGGAGACCCGGAGGCGGCAGCCGCGCTCCCGGAAGCGGCCGAGGTCACCCTGTTTGCGGACGGCAGCGAACTCGCGTCGTGGACCGACGATCTCGAGAACGTCCTCGTCGAACGCGGTCGTCTGGTGGAGATCGACGGCCGGTTCGGCGACTTCACGGTGACCGTCGAGTCGCGCGTCTCCGACGACTGCGTCTCCTGTATGGAGTGTGTCCGACAGGGCCCCGACGGCGCGATCACCCGGTACCCGGTCGACGTCGCCCACGACGCGCCGGACGGCGAGTGGACCGACTGCTGTCCGACCGATGCCATCGAGATGGACGGGATCCGTCGATCGGTGGAGTTCGACCAGATCGTGTATCCGGCGGGGGATCCGAGGACACAGGGACGGGAGGTCGGCTACCACACCGGGGCGGTCGACGCCGGGACCGCCCTCGCGGTGGAGTCGCTGCTGGGCGGCATCGAAAAGCCCGCGCATCTCGATCTGGAGATGGACGCCTGCGTGGCGGGCGACTCGGGACAGCCCGGCTGTAACGACTGCGTGGACGCGTGTCCGCACGGTGCGGTCGAACGCGCCGCCGTCGATGCCGTCGAGTTCTACCCGGAGGCGTGTCTGAACTGCGGTGCGTGTACGAGCGCCTGTCCGACCGGGGCGGTTCGGCTCCGAACCCCGTCGAACGAACGGATCGCACGGCAGGTCGAAGCGCTGGTCTCGCCCACCGACGGCGGATCCGGGGGGCCGGGCGAGTGGCTGTTCGGCGGCGACGACGAGGGGATCGAGACTCCCGTGGTCGCGTTCGTCTGTTCGGAACGTGCCGCCGGGACGATCAGGGAGTACGGACAACTGCAGGCGGCCGGAGAAACCGAAATCGACTATCCACCGTTGCTCCCGGTGTCGATCGACTGTACGGACACGGTCGGGGAAGCTCACCTGCTACACGCGCTCGCAGCAGGTGCCGACGGGGTCGCGGTGCTGGGCTGTGGGGACGACTGCAGTCACTCGGGGCCGAACCCGACCGCCGAACTCGTAACGCGGTGTAACAGGGCAGCCGCCGATCTGGGTCTCGGAGAGCGGTTCGCGTTCCTCTCGCCGTCGCCGGGAGCCACGGCCGAGTCCGTCGACTCGGCCACGGAATTCGCCGAGTCAGTCCGGGAGTTCGCCGAGTCACTCCGGGAGTTCGTCGACGGTCTGGATCCCTCGCCGGTTCCGGCGGGCGAACACGCTGCCACCGGACGGCTCGACGCCGTCGGCGGAAACGCGGGAATCGATCCCCTGCCTGGCAGGGCGGACGACCGATACGACGGATCGACGCCGTCGTTCGCCAGCCACGCGTGGGCGCTCGAGTCTGTTCGGGCGATCACCGGTCATGCAGATCCGGAGCGCGATCTCGTTCGGGGACTGAAAGACTTCGGTTACATGGAAGTTTCGGAGGGCTGTACGCTGACGCCGACGTGTGCGACCCTTTGTCCCACCGACGCGATCCGCCGGGCCATCGAGGAGGGACGCCTCGAGTTCAACCACGAACTGTGCGTGAACTGCGGGATCTGTGCGGAGGGCTGTATCGAGGACGTCCTGGAGATGCACGACGGCCTCGACCTCTCGTTACTGCCGGAAGCGAGAGGTGGTGAACCGTGGGTGACGGTGTACGAGGGCGAGGTGATGAAATGTGCCGGCTGTGGGGAGCCGTTCGCCTCGACGGCGTCGGCCGACGTACTGCGCGAAAAGGTGGGGGATCTCGTCGGCGATCTCGGACCGGGCGAGGCGGAGCTATTCGAGTACTGTCGCGACTGTCGGACGAGCCTGATGGCGATGCCGAGCGATCCCGCTCCTCCGGAGGAGAACGAGCGGGACGAGAGGGACGAGCGGAACGAGAAGAACGAAGAGTAGTCGGGTGGGTTCTCAATTCCCCGGATCCCGTATCGGTATCAATCCCTGAGCCATGAGTCGACGGGCGATCACGACCAGACCGTTTCCGAATCCGCCACCGAAGATCGCCCGTTCCTCCTTCGTTTCGGGCACGATCGAACTCACGAGGATCGTCGACCGATCCACCAGCAGCAACCGACCGACTGCGGTGTCGTTCTCTACAGAAGTCTCTGTCCCCAACCACTCGAGGCCGGAAACGAACGTCGTCGCCTCCGGGACGGCAGTTCGAATCCGATCCTGCACAGACTCCGTCAACGAACCCACGATCACCTCGACGTTGTCGCTTGCCGCCTCGAGTGCATCCAGCAGGTCTTCGGTCAGCAGCGATTCGTCGCCGACGACGAGAACGATCTCCTCCGACGCGTCCTCGATGAGATCGTTCGTCCGGTTTTCGATCGCGTCGTGCCCCGCCATCGCCCACACCTCTTGAACGGGCGATTCGTCCTGGTTGTCGATGGTATCGACCGTCTCCAGTGTCTCCTGGAGGCGTTCGACGCGCGCCTCGTACTGGTCGCGAAGCGTTTCCGTGGCCTCGTCGAGCGGTACTGCCCGGAACTGCTGTGGACTCGAATGTTGTATCTCCACGAGACCCTGCGCTTCCAGCACTCGGATCGCGTCGTACACCCGCGTCCGGGGAACCTCGGTCAGTTCGCTGAGCTTCTTTGCCGTGCCGGTTTCGAGACGGATCAGTCCGACGAAACAGCGGGCCTCGTACTCCTTGAGGCCCAACTGCTGGAGCACTGCTACCGCCTCTTCCAGTTTTTCCGTTGTATCCATGTGTCCCAACCTCCCGGAATGTCCCGGGACTGTACAGGGTACTTCGACCCCGATACGGTTAGTTTTTGTCACTCTCACCACCACGAAAAAACGACTGTGATCGAGTGGGTCCAATACCTGCGTCGAGTACGGCATGTACCGCGGTTTTGAAGATGATTGTTGTGATTTTTCGAGTGACTATTGTCCTCCGCCTCGTTCTCAGTGGAGATGTTCCATGAATCTCGATACCAGTAAGTCACTCGTTTAATCACAAAAGAGATATACCGCCCAAGAGCAAACTGTTCTACTGGCACGCAGTTCAGTGCTGTGTCCCAACCACCTTGCTGCTGCGTGCTCCCCGGCCACACTCGTGGTCGGGGTACTACTGATGTCGAACCATCGAACTGATGAGTAGCGAGCCACCCGAAAACCCACGTTCGGTCGCGATCGAGCAACTCGAGGAGATCGGTTTGAGCACGTACGCCGCCCGGACGTTCGTCGCATTGTCCAGTCTCGGCACGGGAACAGCACGGGAGGTGAGCCGGGTTTCGGAGGTTCCACGCACCCGCGTGTACGACGCGGTCGAGGAACTCAGTGATCGGGGTCTCGTGGACGTCCAGCACTCGACGCCGAAGGAATTCTGGACCGTCTCTGCGGAAACCGCAGCACGCACGTTCGAGCGCGAACTGCACAATCGAACGACGACGCTCCAGGCGGCCCTGGAGGAACTCCAGCCAGTCGATCGACGTACCGAACAGCGGGGGGTATGGACGGTGGACAGACAGACGGCCGTCACACAACGCGTCCTCGAGTTCTTCGACGAGGCGGAGGAAGAAATCGTCTACATGACTGTCGAGGATCTCCTGGTCGACGAACTGATTACAGGCCTCAGTGCGGCTCACGACCGGGGTGTCTCCATCAAACTCGCGGGGATTTCCCCGGCCGTTCAAGAGCGGATTCAAGCGGACATCCCCGGGGCGACGGTGTTCGAGTCGCTGTGGCTCTGGTCGGACACGCCGGCGGGTCGGCTGTTGATGGTCGACGGGCGAAGGATCCTCGTGAGCGCGCTCGTCAACGGCGACGACGCGAAACCGTCCGATCCGAGATCCGAGACTGCGATCTGGGGAGAAGGAGAGGCGAACAGCCTGGTTGCGGTCCTGAAAGCGATATTCACCTGGCAGCTCGATAAAACCGACTTGAACCGGTGAGCCGCTGACCGATAGTTGGCCCCCAGAGAAGAGCGGAGATCAGGGGCTGGGGGGTATCGACTCCTCGGGAAGAGAATCGAGTATCGCTTCGAGTCGTTCGTGGCCCCGATATCGGACCGTCCCGTTACCGGACTCGTATTCGACGACGTCGAAGTCTGCCATCTTCGGGAGATGGTTGTGGTGCAGGTGAAGCGCGATACGGTCCCGATCCAGATGCGAGTCGTTCTCTCCAGCCCATTCGGAGGCGTCCAATCGATCAACGAGGGCCTCGACGGTAGTTTCGCCGTCCTCCTTCTGTCGTAACTCGCGGATGATTCGGCGTCGCCGCCGATCGGCGACGAGCTCGAGACACGCGTCGAGGTCCTGACTCGTCATACAGTTTCATAGACCTGCTCGTCACATCAATCACCCCGGTTTTCCACTCCGAATATGTTGTCATTAACCGAGTGACACCCCGTCGACGAGCCTCAGGCTGTCGACTTTTCAGCTATCGTCGTGTGGATCGTCGTCCCGAATCGTGCCGATCCCCTGGCGCGCCAGTTCGGTGACGGCGTAGCCCCGTCGTCCGTCGACAGTCGCCTCCTCGATCAGTCCGGCGGCACGAAACTCCGAGAGCGCCCCGTGGAGGTCGGACTCACAGAGATCGACGGCCTCGAGTAACTCGCGGGCCGAGACGCGCTCCCTGTCGACGAGTTCGACGAGCAGTCCCAGGGTCACCTCGTCGTGCACGGCTGTGAGTACTGCTCGCACGGGTTCCGGGACCGCGGTCGCGGCCACCGAAAGTGGCGACTCGCCGGAAACGGGTTCCAGCGACGCGTTCGGCAGGTGGGCGGTCTCGCCGGTGGCCGGGTCCCGAACGAGACTGGCATCGGAGGACTCGCGCAAGAGCACGTACACCGTGCCGTCCTCGTCGCGAACGGTTCTCACGGTTGCGTCACCTCCTCGTCTGTCGGCTTCGATTCTGTCGCGTCTGACGGCTCTTCCTCGCTCCAGTCGCGTGCGTCGTACTCTCGATAGTACTGATACGTCCGGACGCCGGCGAGCGCGCCGACGAGCACGAGCGCCCCGCCGATCCGGTCCATCCCCTCGAAGTACCACACCATGACGCCGAGGCTGAACGCCAACAGCGCGAGGTTCAGCGCGACGACGCTGGCGACGAACAGCCGGAGCAGCTCGGGATGGATCTCCTGGATCGCCCCCTCGAGCTGTTCGTCCGTGGCGTCCCCTCCGAAGGTCCGAACCGACGGTGCTTCGCGACTCTCGACGGAACTCGGTTCGATGGAGACCGTTTCCGCGAGGTCGAACCGCTCTGTAAACTCACCGGAGTCGCCTGACTCGTCGGATTCGTCGACCGTCTCCTCCGCGCCGCCGGTTTCGGTCACTACTCGCAGGTAGGCAGCCGTCGGGAAAAAGCGATTCGCTCTTCAGGGCAGCCTGGCGGTCACGCGTGTTTGTCCAGATCAAGCGCCACCGCCGCCTCGACCCACGCGAGTGGGTTTTCCGCGTCGTAAAACACCACGTTCCCGTCGTCCTCGTACGCCTCCACGGTGTCGTCGTCGAACGCCGACCGGGTGGCGTCCGCTGACGGCGACCGTTCCAGCCGTGACCCGTCGTCGGAATGCGCGGTCATGGTCCGAAGTCTGGTAATTGTTGACACGGCATATGTCTTTCCGTCGCGGCAGCAGTTCAGATTCCCTTGCTCATCAGGTGACTTCGGAGCACGTCTGGGGTTTTCCCACCCGATTCGGTATTGAGCAGTACGACCTCGGCGTCGGAATCGAGCTGTGATGCGAGTTCCCAGGCGCCGGCGGCTGCAGCCCCGCCGCCGGGGCCCATCTCCACGACAGTGGTCTGATTGATCGTCACTGCGCTCTCGAGGATCTCCTCGTCCTCGACGGTGACTGCCCGGCCGTCGATCCGATCGAGTGCCTCGAGCGCCCGCGATCCACCCTCGGGATCGGGGATCTCGAGTTCCCCGACGATCGTGTCGGGAACGTCCCACGGCTCCGGCTGGCGGAGGCCGCGCTCGTGGGCCGCTGCGATCGGCGCGCAGCCGGACGGTTGGACCGCGATCACGTCGGGACTGCAGTCGATCAGGTCCAGGTCGACGGCGAGTTCGAATCCGCGGACGACCCCCACGAGGAGTTCGCCGGTTCCGGTCGGGACGAACACGGCGTCCGGGATCGTCCAGTCCCGGTCTGCGAGCAGCTCCAGCGCGACGGTTTTGGCCCCCTCGTGGCGATACGGCGTGGTGAACTCCTGCAGTGAGTAGTAGTCGGCCGCGAGCTGGTCGTCGATCGCCGCCCGGGCGTCGTCGTAGCGTCCGCCGACGACCTGCATCTCTCCGCCATGGACGTTCACCATCGCCTTGTTCGAGAACGCACACCGGGAAGGAACGAACGCGTACAGCCGGAGATCCACCCGGCCGGCGTACGCCGCAGCCGACTGGGCAGCGTTGCCCGCTGCAGCGAGCGCCAGCGGTTCGACGTCGTCCCCCACCGCGTGACCCGCTGCAGCGGTCACAGCGAGGCTGAGTCCCCGGTCGAGAACAGTTCCGGTCGGATTTCGGGACTCGTCTTTGATCTCCACGCTGGCGACGCCGAGTTCTTCGGCGAGCCGATCGGCGTCGACGAGCGGCGTTCCTCCCTCGGCTGCGCCGACCCGGTTCCGTGCGGGGAAGGGCAACACGGCGTCGAACGCCCACATGCCGCCCGGATCCGGATGGCGTTCGATCACGTCGGCGCGGACGTCGACGGCCGAGCGGTCGTACGTCGGATCGAGCGGTCCGTTACAGTTCGGGCAGCGTCCTGCGGTGTCGGCGTCGTGAACGGTACCGCAGTCGGTACACTCGAGACCGGAAAACGCCTTCGTCGTCTCCATACTGGCGGTTCTCGCCCGCGCTACTAATCTCCCGCTGTTTCGGGGTCCTCTCGGTCGCCGCTTCCCGTCGGAGCGTCGTCGGGTGACTCCGCCTCGCTTTCGCCGGATTCGGCGTCACGCTCCTGGTCCGGGGTTTCCTCGGCGGTTTCCTGGACACCTTCGGCGTCGGAGATGTGTGCCTCTGCACTCACGGTTTCGACGTCGATGTCGAGCTCTTCGGCGACGGCGTTCAACAGCGCACGCTGTTCGGCCATCTCGTTTTCGAGCCGCTTTACGCGGTCGGTCGTGTCGGTGACGCTGTCGTGGGTTGCCTGTACCTGCTCGCGGAGTTCGTTGAGCCGCTGATACATCTTTTCGGCCGTGTCAGCGAGCGTCTGGATCTTCTTTGCGGTTCCACCGAGTCCCATGGTCGACGTATTTATCCCTGGCCTTGTGTGCGTTCCGCTTGTCGTCTCTCCGCCGGTTGCGACCGAGCCCTTTTCAGGGTACGCAGTCAGATTCGGGTATGGACGATGGTCGGATGCGTATCCTGCTGACGAACGACGACGGGATCGACAGCGTCGGGTTCCGGGCGCTGTACGACGGCCTCTCCCAGATCGCGGACGTAGTTGCTGTCGCACCCAAGAACGACCGGAGTTCGGTCGGTCGAGCGCTGTCACACGAGGTGCCCGTGGAGGAACACGAACTCGGCTACGCGATCGAAGGGACCCCCGCCGACTGCACGGTCGCCGGACTGGAGGTACTCTGTCCCGACGTCGACCTGGTCGTCGCGGGCTGTAACAAAGGCGCGAACATCGGGGCGTACACGCTGGGTCGGTCGGGGACAGTCTCCGCCGCGGTGGAGGCGGCCTTCTTCGAGGTGCCTGCGATCGCCGTCTCGCTTTACATCCCCGTCTCCGACGACTGGGAGAAGCTGGCGACCGAGCCCGAAGACTTCCGGCAACCCGTCGAAATCGCGGCGTTTCTGGCGGAGCACGCGATCGACGCCGGGGTGTTCGAAGGCGTCGACTACCTCAACGTCAATGCCCCGTACGACGCGACCGACAAGCCGGACGCCGACAGCGGAGGGGTTGCGGGGGAACGCCTTCCCGTCGACGTCACGAGACCCTCGCGGCTGTACGACATGACCGCCGAACGAAACGGGGATTCGATCCGGCTCCGGGACCGGATCTGGGAGCGAATGGCCGACGGCACCCTTCCAGAACCCGAGGGAACGGATCGATACGCAGTCATGAACGGACGGGTGTCGGTGTCACCGCTCACTGCACCACACACGACCGAGCGCCACGGAGCACTCGCCGAACTACTCGACGGATACGGTTCGACTGAATAGAGCCGCAGAATACGGGGAACTCACCCCGGGGTCAAGTCCCGGGGCAGTCGCCTCGACCGCCTGTACAGGAACCACCGGACAGTCGATGTCCGATGCAGGATGGATCCCGTCGGCACTTCCTCGCCCGACTGTCGATTACTCGTCTACCATCTCTTCGAACTCCGGCAGCAGGTCGTCGTCCCCGTTACCGTTCCCTCCGTTTTCGTCGTCCGATCCGCTATCGGTGGGGTCGTCGGATCCGTCGCCCTCCTCGGTTCGGCCGTTCCCGTCTCCTTCCTCACCGCTTTGCTCGTCTTGCTCGTCCGGGATTACTTCGACCTCGAGCACTTTGAGGGGAATGTTGCGGAGTCGCTGTCCGATCTCCTTGCGTGCGATCCGACTCGCGTGTTCTTCCCGTTCGACGTTGAACACCGTCATCTCCAGCTCCAGCGCGACGAGCGCCTCGTCGGCGGCGATGAACGCCGGCGGCAACGACTTCCCGTCTGGGGTGGTTCGCTCGCCCATGTTGATCTCCACGTAGTTGAGATCCGGGTTCAACATCTCTCCCGTCTTCGAAATTGCGATCCGAATCGCCTCGTCGGGCGTTTCCACGTCGTACACCGGCACCGCAGCTTCGACGACGACTCGGCAGTCCATAGTGTTCGATACTACAGTGTGATGATGTATGAAGGTTCGCCCGCGAACCCGCACTGAAGAGGGGTGATCCAGACGAACGGGAAATCAGATCGCCGATCGTACCGGTCTGGGTTCGGGAATGTCACACGTACAGATAGATAAAAGTGGGACGATGTTATCGTTTTGAGAGAATATCACACGGAATAGATTTCATCGCGGACGAATTTTCACACATGGTCACACGAAGGTACCTGTTAGCGGGGGGAGCCGCGCTCGCCTGTTCGGCGACGCTTGCGGGCTGTACAGGAATGTCGTCCGATGACGGCCCGTTCGAGTTCGAGACGGTGGCGTTCACGGACGGACAGCCGGAGGGGTACGAGGAGTATGACGAGCAGCCCGACAACACGTACGCGGTCGGCGAGACGGTCTGGGTTCTCGTTGCGGTCCAGAACGTTCCTACAGATGAAGACGGGACTGCAACACTCGAATATACGTTCGACGTGGAGACGCCGGACGGGGACACGTGGGACAAAGATGACCGGGAAGAACGCTGGGAGGACGTAGAGTCAGGGGACGTATTGATCATCTGGGAGGGGTTTGCGACGTTCGAGGAGGATCCGCCGGGCGAGTACGAGCTGACGATCACCGTCGAGGAACAGAGCGTGGGGGAGACGATCCGGACCACCGAAACGTTCACGCTGGAGCAATAGGGGTGAGTACCCGTGAATACTCGACGCGCGTTCGTCGTCAAGGGTGGAGTGGTCGTTGGCGCGACAGTGGGTGCCGGCTGTCTGTCTGATCCGGCCGGCGATCCGGAAGCCGAGGAACCCGAAGACAACGGTCCAGAAGAGGACGAGGAGAGACCGCCGTTTTCGATCGACCGGTTCGCGTTCACGTCAACTCGGGCAGAAGGTCACGGCGAGTATACGGCTCAACCTGACGACCGGTACGAGGTGGGCGAGATGGTCTGGGTGTATCTGGAAGCCTCCAACGTCAGCCCCGATGCGGACGAGCCGCAGCTCGACTCCCAGTGGACGATTCTCGCCCCCGACGGGACCGAACTGGCGGCTATCGAAGAGCCAATATCGATCCCTCAGGCAACGCTCGGGGAGCTCCCGAACGAGGTGTACGTGACCCAGGGATTCGACACCGGGAAACTGGACGTTCCCGAGGCCGGCGAGTACACTCTCGAGGTCACCCTGACCGATCGTGAGTCCGACCAAACGGCCTCGATTTCCCGCCCGTTCAGATTGGTGCAGTTCGAATTCGAGCGGGTGGTGTTCACCGACGGGGAACCGGATGGAATGGACGACTACGACCCCCAGCCGAACGACACGTACGCTGTCGGGGACACGATCTGGCTCCTCGTGAGGGTCCACCACGTCCCCGTCGACAGCGCTGGCACTGCCAGGCTCGTGTACACGTTCGAGATCGACGCACCCGACGGGAGCACCTGGGACGTAGACGACAGGGAGGAGCACTGGGAGCGGGTCGGCGAACACCACATCCTCGCCATCTGGGAGGCCATCTCGACGTTCGAGGATGATCCGCCGGGCGAGTACGAGTTGACGCTCACTGTCGAGGATCAGGTTCACGGCGAGGCGATCCGGACCACCGAGACGTTCACGCTGGAGCAGAATTAGGGAAGCCAAATTTTTTATTTAGGAGGGTAGTACCACCGGTATGGCACTCTCTCGTCGGGTTCGTCACGACGAGTATCCCGACTGGATGCTCGCGTTCGGACCGTTCTTCGTCCTCGCGATCGTCGTTGCCGCTCTTTACGGTGTGATTTCGCTCGTAGGCGTCGACTGGCTCGCCGCGACGGCGACGCTGGACGTGATCGTGGTGTTGACCGGGATCGGCTTCGTCGCGGGGATCCTTCCGGTCGTCGTCGGCATGCTCTGGTTCCCGTACTTCCGGCGGCTCGATCTGGGGTGGATCCACGCAGTGTTGGCGTTTTCGGCGGGGATCCTCGCGTATATCGCCGTCGAGATGGGTCTCGAGGCGGTCGAGTTCGCCGCTGCCGTTCCGGCGCCGTACCTCGGCGAATCGGTCGCAGTCGGAGCCGTGCTCGTCACTGTGGTGACGATGGAACTCGCAAGCCGATGGCGGAAGCGAAAAACCGCGGCTGTTTCGGGTGACGGGCTCCGGGTCGCGTATCTGGTCGCGATCGGCCTCGGATTACACAGCATCGGCGAGGGGCTCGCCATCGGGAGCGCGTTCGTGCTCGGGGAGCTCGGACTCGTGGCGCTTCTGGCCGTCGGGTTCATCATCCACAACGTCACCGAGGGACCGGCCGTCATCGCCGCCCTGGCTCGCGAACAGGAAGCGCCGCCGTTGCGTCACTTCGCCGCGCTGGGTCTGCTCGCGGGCGGCGGGGTCATCGTCGGGGGCTGGATCGGTAGCCTGGTCGACTCGGCGCTGGTCGCCACCCTCTTTTTCGCCGTCGCCTTCGGGGCGATCGTACAGGTCCTGTGGGAGATGGCCGACCTCATCAGTTCGGAGGTGGCAACGCTCGTGACCCGCCGGACTGCGCTCGGGTTCACCGCCGGCATCGCGGTGCTGTTTCTCCTCGAAGAGGTCATCGTCGACGGGCTGCTCTTATAAGCGTCGACCCTCGGGAGTCAGGTTCGCCGCTCCACGCGGAGCAGCAAGACGCCCAACACGAGCAGGATGACAGTGCCCACCGGGACCGGGTATTCGGGGAGCCCGAACCTGAACCGGAGGTAGGTCGCTGCCGCGAACAGCCCCCCGGAAAGAACCAGCAGCGCGCCGACGAGCCTGACCGGGTCGACAGGTCCGGATTCGACGGTTTCTTCACGCAGATAGAATACGACGCCCACCAGCGCCGCAGCGATTACCACGGCACCAGCCCCGCCCCACACCCAGTAGGCGACCGCGACGCTCTCGCCGGCCTGGAGTCGGATCGCCGCCGGGATCGAGTGCAGCGCGATCCCGTTCAGTTCGGGGATCGCGAACCCCCAGCCGTACTGGATTTCGAACAGCGGAAACCGCACCGAGAGAAACCGCCCGTCGAACACGCGCTGGCTGACCGACACGTTCCACGGCAGCAGCACCGCCACCCACGCCGAGATTACCGCGAGCTCGCCCGCGTACTCCGATCGGACCCACATGTGACTGTCTGTACGCCGGTCTGCTGGCGACTTAAAAGGTCGCGGACTCCGATCCGCGGTCGATCCCCGATCGATCCCCGATCGATCCTCGGTCGATCCTCGGCCGATCCCCAGTTGCACACGGTTCCGCGTACGGGCGAACGGATGGTTTCAAGTCCGCAGACGGAAAACCCGCGTGCATGCAACCGGGAGATCGCGTCCGCGTCGAGCGCGGAGGCGTCACGAACGAAGGCGTACTGTTGCCCTCCACCACCGAGGAGTATCTGGTGGTGAAGCTCGACGGCGGCTACAACGTCGGAATCGATCGCGAGGAGGCGTCAATCGACGTTCTGGAGTCGTCCGTCCACAACATCGACGGGGGCGGAGCCGGCGAGGACGGAGTGTCAGAAATCGAGTTCGAGGGTGACCTCCCGACCATCTCGTTGATCTCGACGGGGGGAACGATCGCCTCGACGGTCGACTACCGGACGGGTGCGGTCACCGCCCAGTTCGACGCCGAGGACGTTCTCCGGGCGGTTCCCGAACTCGCCGGGCGGGCCAACTACCGCGGGCGCGTTGTGGCGAACATCCTCTCGGAGAACATGGAGGTGCCGATCTGGCAGGATCTCGCGCGGGCCGTCCACGAGGAGATCGACGCCGGAGCGGACGGCATCGTCGTCATGCACGGGACCGACACGATGCAGTTCACCGCGTCGGCGCTGTCGTTCATGCTCGAGACGCCGGTGCCGATCGTGTTCACGGGCAGCCAGCGCTCCGCCGACAGGCCCTCCTCGGACAACGTGATGAACGCGGTCTGTTCGGTGGAGGCCGCCAAAGCCGACCACGCCGAGGTGCTGGTCTGCATGCACGCTGGCGCTTCCGACGACGTCTGTGCGCTCCACCGGGCCACCCGGGTGCGGAAGAACCACACCTCCCGCCGGGACGCCTTCGAAACTGTCGGGGCGAAACCGCTCGGGGAAGTCGACTACGAGGCGGCCACCGAGACCGGCGGGGACGGCGGCGTCGCCGAGGACGCGATCACGTTCCGTCGCGACTACCGGGACCGCGGGGCGGTCGACCTCTCGCTGTCCCCGGAGCTGGAGCCCGACGTCGAACTCGTGAAGTTCACTCCCGGGATGGATCCGGCCGCCTGGGAGTACCTCGACGGGAAGGACGGCGTCGTCGTCGAGGGGACCGGCCTCGGTCACGTCCACACGGACCTGATCCCTCGACTCGAGGAGCTGGCGGAGGACGGCACCACCGTCGTGATGACCAGCCAGTGTCTCGAGGGTCGCGTCTGCGACCGCGTCTACGACACGGGTCGGGACATCCTCGATGCGGGCGTGATCGAGGGCGGCGACACGCTCCCCGGCACGGCGAAGGTGAAGCTGATGTGGGTGCTCGGGAACGTCGGCGGCGACGCCGTCGCGGCCGAGTCGGTCGCCGAGGCGATGCGGACCGACCTCGCCGGCGAACTGACCGCCGAATCGCAGCCGTGGCGATAACGGGGGTGGATCCGTCATGAGCTCTCGTGATGACGCGGCCGACGGCGGGATCGACGTCACGGTCAGACAGGCACGACCGGAGGACGAAGCCGACGTTGTCGCGTTTACGGCCGACACCTGGAGCGGTAGGGACGCCTCCGATTACATTCCGCGGGTGTTCTCAGAGTGGGTCGAAACGGATGGACCCAACCAGCGCACGTTCGTGCTCGTCGTCGAGGACGATGCTGACGGCGGCGGCACCGAGGACGGTGATGGCGCCGCCGATGTCGACGACGACGGCGAGATCGCCGGGCTCTGTCAGGGGGTGTTGCTCTCGGAGTATGAAGCGTGGGCACAGGGGATGCGCGTGCATCCGGAGTACCGCGGACTGGGGATCTCGCGGCTGCTCACCGACGCGATCTTCGAGTGGGCTGAGGATCGGGGGGCGACGGTGGTGCGCAACATGGTGTTCTCCTGGAACGTGGCCGGCCTCGGCCAGTCCCGTTCGGCGGGTTTCGATCCCTGTACGGAGTTTCGGTACGCGAGACCGGAGCCCGACGGCCATGTCGACCCCGCGCTGTCGATCGGCGCCGACGCGGTCGGCGCCTGGACGTTCTGGGGTCAATCCGAGACCAGGACCCACCTCCGCGGACTCGCAATGGACGACAGCGAATCGTGGGCGCTCTCGGAACTCACCCCAGAAAAGCTCCAGACGGCGGCAAACGAGGACCGTCTCTTCACCGTTCACGATCGGGGCGTCCGCGGGTTCACCTATCGGGATCGGACCTTCGAGCGCGAGAACGAGGACGGTGAACCCGAGCAGTGGGCGCTGTACGCGGTCGGCGCGTGGGACACTCCCGAGGCGGCCGACTCCCTGTTTGCGGCCGTACAACGGGACGCGGCAGCCGTCGGCGTCGACAACGTTCGCGTGATGATTCCCGAGGGCGTCGAGTGGATCAGCGACGTCGCCACAGCACGTGTTCCGGTCGCGGACGAACCTGACTTCGTGATGGCCGCCGATCTGACCGACTCGACGCTCGTTCCGTCGGACGGTCGGCTGTAGCCACGCTCGATGGCTGGGTTTTTACTCGCTCCCACCTGAAAAAGGACTAATGGATCCGCTGGTGGTGGAAAGTTTGCCGACGATTCGGTCGCTCCTCTATTACGGTGCAGTGTACGGCATCCTCGTCGCAGTCGCCTACTGGGTGTACACCGACGCGCGGGCTCGCGGAAGCCGATACGCGGTGCTGTGGGGGCTCGCGACGCTCGTGTTCGCCATCCTCGCGGTGATCCCGTATATGTATCTCCGGTGGCGTGACGGCACGGAGGCGGCCGCCTGATCGTCGGGAGGCTGCTGATTTTAAAAACGAGTCAGCAACAGCGTCCGCGAACCTATTCGACGCGCCGGAGCGCCAGCAGTGCGGCCAAAAGCGTCCCGACGAGGGCGACGACGACGCCGAAGCCGGGCGTCGTCACGTCGGCAGCGTCGTCGGGCGTCTCTTCGGGTGTCTGTTCGTCAGCACCTTCCTCTTCGGTTTCCTGCGCTTCAGTGCTCTCTTCCTCGGCCGCCTCATCGACCGACTCGACGGTGATCTCCGATCGCTCGACGTAGACGCTCTCGTCGTACAGCTCGGGATGCAGCTGCGCGGCGAGTTCGTGTGTCGCCTCCACCATGCTGCGTGGTGCTGGCTGGTTCAGCCACTGCACATCGACGACGACTTCGGACTCTGTTTCACCGGCAGTCGTCGAGGCGTACGGTTCCTGTTCGAGGAAGACACCGGGCATCGTCACCACGAGAACCTCGGGATCCATCTCGAGCAGCACTTCGTCGTTCAGCTGCGGGAAGTCCTCGTGTTCGTGTGCGACGTTGTCGGCACCGGAAACGGTGATGATCTCGTCGATGAACGTGTTGCCGCCGGCAACGAAGCCGTCACCGAGGGGGTACAGTGCGGCAGGACGCTCGTCGGCCTCGGCGGTAACGCTGTTCAGGGCGTCGACGTTGGCGTGCATCCAGGCGTTCGCCTCGGCGGCACCCTCGCAGTTCCCGGTGAGCTTGCCGATCGTTTCCGTCTTCTCGGCGACGTCGTCCGTGTCGGTCGCCTCGGGGAAGTGATAGACTGTCAGGCCGGCCTCGCGGAGGGGTTCGACGTCCTGGGCGCTGACGTTCGGAGCCAGAACCAGATCGGGGTCGGTCGCGACGACCTGTTCGACGCTGGCGCCGAATTCGGCGGAGACGTTGGCCTTCTCCTCGGCGCCATCGAGATAGTGGGCGAACTGTGAGACGCCCACGACCTGCTCTTCACCGCCGATCTCCCACATCGTCTGGGCTGCACTCGGCCCGATCGTGGTGACTCGTTCGGGCTTCTCTTCGATCGTCACCGTCTCGCCGGTCGCGTCGGTCAGTTCGACCGGGAACTCGCACGGTTCGTACGTCGCGTCGGGTTCGTCCACGTCCGCAACCGATGAAGACGCCGCACCGGCCGCAGGGGCGACGCCGACGCCGGCCAAAAGAACGAGGATCGAAACAACGATGGCTGTCCGTTGCATCATCTTGTCCGAAGCGTTAACCCAATAAGTATTTATCTATTGAAAGTGGGGTTGTAGATGTGAGCACCGAGGGAGTCGACCGGCTGGTCCGCGCCGTAACGCGGTGGGAGCCGGCGGCTCGGTCGGCAAAATCGCGAGCAGTGGCGTGGTCGACGTTGTTAGCTGCGCTGCTTGCGGTCGTGGTGACGGTCGCGGCTGGGATCGGCCCCGTGACGATCCCGCCGACCGAGATCGCGAAGATCCTCCTCAATTCGATCCCGGTTCCGGCCGGACTCGAGTTGACCTGGGGCGGTGTTGTGATCGGCGGGCTGTTGCAGCTCCCCGGCATCGATCTGAGCTGGCGCCCGCTGACTGCGTACCCGGTCAATTCGACGCACGAACGGATCGTGATGCAGGTTCGGCTCCCGCGGATCCTGCTTGCCGCACTCGTCGGCTTCTCGCTTGCGGCGGCCGGCACCGTGATGCAGGGATTTTTCCGTAACCCGATGGCGGACCCGTCGATCATCGGCGTGTCCTCGGGCGCGGCGCTGGGTGCGACGGTGTTCATCGTCGCGCCGCTGGCGCTGCCGTTCGGGCTCGGGCTTCGCGGGGCGGCGTTCGCCGGGGCGTTGCTCGCCGCGTTTGCCGTCTACGTGATCGCGACTGAAAACGGCAGGACCCCGGTCGCTACGCTGTTGCTCGCTGGGGTCGCCGTCCAGACGTTCCTGGGGGCGATGATCTCGTATCTCCAGCTCCAGGCGGGTGAGAGTCTCAGACAGGTCGTCGCGTGGCTCATGGGTCACCTCCAGGGGTCGACCTGGAGCGAGGTGCAGGCGACGCTTATGGTCGTTCCGCTGCTTTTCGTCGTTTTGCTCGCCTACTCCCGGGACCTGAACGTCCTCCTTCTGGGCGAGGAGGACGCCAAAGGGC
The DNA here is from genome assembly GCF_031432225.1 of Halalkaliarchaeum sp. AArc-GB. Classification (NCBI taxonomy): domain Archaea; kingdom Methanobacteriati; phylum Methanobacteriota; class Halobacteria; order Halobacteriales; family Haloferacaceae; genus Halalkaliarchaeum; species Halalkaliarchaeum sp. AArc-GB. The sequence goes on from NZ_JAVKGM010000014.1 coordinate 33,545, forward strand.
TCGGCATCGAGGTCGAACGCACGAAACGGATCCTGCTTGCCGCCTCCAGCGTGATCACCGCCGCCGGGGTCGCCGTCGCGGGGGTCATCGGCTTCGTCGGACTGATCGTCCCGCACATGCTCCGCCTGGTCGTCGGCCCCGACCACCGCGTACTGCTGCCCGCCTCGGCGCTCGCGGGGGCGGCGTTTCTGGTGGTCGCCGACACGGTCGCACGGGCCGGCGCGACGGAGATCCCGGTCGGGATCGTCACCGCCGCGGTCGGCGCGCCCTTCTTCCTGTATCTGCTCCGCAAACGGGAGGTGCACGAACTGTGAGCCGCGGCGAGATCGATCCGGATCGGCGGTTCGGAAAACCGACCGACCAACGGAACGCGAAGCAGAGCACCGGACGGAACGGGGACAACGGCCACGACAACGGCAACGGCGATCGCGATCTCCCGGTCGAACTCTCGAACGGGGAGACGGTGGGTGACAATCCTGCCGCCGCCGCGGGTTCCAAGCCCGTCGTCGACGCCCGGGGAATCGACGTGTCGCTCGGCGGCGTCCGGATCCTCGAAGACGTCGACGTCACCGTCGACCCCGGGACGCTAGTGGGTCTCGTCGGGCCCAACGGAGCAGGGAAGTCGACGCTACTTCGGGCGATGCGCGCGTTGCTCCCCATCGACGCCGGGCAGGTTCGGGTGGCCGGCGTTCCGGTCCACGACCGGCCCGCACGGGAAGTGAGCCGAACGGTTGCGACGGTTCCACAGACGACGACGCTGTCGTTTTCCTTTACGGTCCAGCAGACCGTGGAGATGGGGCGGACGCCGCACGTCTCCCGGTTCGGGACGCTCGGGCCGGACGACAGGGAGGCGATCCGAGCGGCGATGGAACGGACCGAGATCACCCAGTTCGCCGACCGGTCGATAACCGACGTCTCGGGCGGCGAGCGCCAGCGGGTTTTGCTCGCCCGGGCGCTCGCCCAGGAGACGCCGGTGCTGTTTCTGGACGAACCGACGGCGAGCCTCGACGTGAACCACGCGGTTCGAACCCTGGAAATGGTCGACGAACTCGTCGAGGAGGGCAAGACCGTCGTCGCCGCGATTCACGATCTCGACCTCGCGGCGCGATACTGCGACGAGCTGGTGTTGCTCTCGGACGGCCGCGTACAGGCGTCGGGCCCTCCCTCGGAAGTGCTCACCGCCGAGAGTCTGGAGGAAACGTTCGACGCGACGGCTGTCGTGACCGGACAGCCGGCCGCGGACGCGCCGGGCGTGACGGCGTTTTCGCCGGCGGCGTCTACCGACCTCGGAACGGATTGTCGCGTCCACGTGCTCGGCAACGGGCGTCCGGCGGCGCTTGTCCTGGCTCGCCTCGCGGCCACGGACGCGACGATCTCTCTCGGTCCCGTCCACGAGGGTGACGACGCCGCCGTACTGGCCGACGACGTGGGGGCAGACGCGGTGACAGTCCCGCCGTTTTCGGGGCTGTCCGACGCGACGATCGATCGGGTTCGGGAGGTCGTCTCGTCGGCAGACTGTCTCGTCCGGGCCGGCGACGTGCCGCGCGGGATCGAGAATCTCCTCGAGGAGTCCGCTGGCGAACAACTCCCGCCGGTCGTCGACGTCCGGTCGCTGGAGCCGGACGCCGTAGCGTGTGCGATCGAAGCGCGTCTCGACGCGCGATCCGGTGAGTCCCGCGACGACGGGGCCGTCGATGAAGCCACCGGCGAGACGGTCGAACCGTAGCGCTTTCGCCGGTCGGCTGACTTCTCTCTGTATGTCCGTTCCGTGCGTGGCGGTCCCCCGGGAGCAGGGCGAGGCCGTCCGACAGGCGCTTTCGTCGGCCGGCGTGCTCGACGGCACCCACCGGATCGTCGTCGAGGAGGCTACCATCTACCTTCCGATCACCGACCCGCCGAGCGTTCCCGAGGAGTACGCCGACGCGGTGACCGAGCGGGAGCTCCCCGAACAGGAGCCACAGCGGACCCCGGCTGATCTCCTCGGCTACGACCCGACCTACGAACGACTCGGAGACATCGTCATCCTCGACGAGGACGGCCCCGACCGTGCACGCGAGATCGCGAACGCGGTCGTCGACTCGGACATCCCTGTTCGGACCGTTTTGAACCGCGCCTCGAAGATCCGGGGCGAACTGCGGGTTCGAGACTGGGAGGTGCTCGTCTCCCCGGACGATATCGGTGCGTCGAACCCCTACAGTTCGCCGACGGAGACGGTCCACCGCGAGTACGGCTACGAGTTCTTACTCGACGTCGACGAGGTGTACTTCTCGCCGCGGCTCGCGACGGAGCGACACCGCGTGCTCGAGACGGTCGAACCAGGGGAGCACGTCTTCGACATGTTTGCCGGCGTGGGGCCGTTCGCGATCCCGGCGGCCGACCGGTGGGCGGAGGTTGTGGCCTGTGACCTGAACGAACGGGCGATCGACTACCTCCGGGAGAACGCCCGCCGGAACGGCGTGAGCGACCGGGTCACCGCGATCCACGGCGACGTTCGGGAGGTCGCCACCGACTGGGAGGGGTGGGCCGAACGGATCTTTATGAATCTCCCCCATTCTGCCGGCGAATTCCTCGACACGGCGATCGCTCTCGCGGGAGAGGAGTGTCTGCTCCACTACTACGATATCCAGCACGAGGACGATCCGTTCGGTCCCGGACGGCAAGCGATCCGCGAGGCGGCCGGCGAGGCGTACGACGTGCGTGTCGAGACCGAGCACGTGGTCCGGTCGTACGCGCCCCACGAACTCAACGTCTGTCTGGACGTCCGACTGGTCGAACGGTGACCTGTTGCCCGAATCCGGAACCCTTATTGCCGTCATCGAGATACGAACCAATGCGCGCCGGAGTAGCTCAGCTGGCAGAGCGAATCCTTCGTAAGGATTAGGTCGAGGGTTCAAATCCCTCCTCCGGCTCTTCTGACGGAACGAAGTGGAGTCGAAGAGACGCGTGAGGGATTTGAATCAGGGAGTGCAGCGAGCGTAGCGAGCGAAACGACCGTGGTTCACACTCCCTCCTCCGGATTAATAAATCAGGTTCACTTTTTATTGACTATCTACCTGGGGAGGTGGTGCTGTCTTGAGCCATTTCACGGAAACTTTTGCTTCCACCAATGGCTCGTCGTGGCTGTTCCGTGCCCTGTCCTGTTGCCCTCACTACTGTTCCCGATATACGTCCGTGTCCCGACAGAGGTACCAAATACGGCGAGTTGATCGCCTCCCACGAGTGGGACGACGGAGACGGATCGACCACCCCGCGTGCGACGGTGATCCAACAGCAGGTGACCGTTCGCTGGGACGCCGAGCCCACGCTCGAATTCCAGATCCACATCGAGTACAGTAACCAGCTCTCACCGTTCGCAAGCTACGCAAAGCGCGTCCGACGGGTTCCGGGTTCGATGCAGTACGAGCCGGCTCACAATCGCTCGAGAAATGCCTGCATTTCCGGGTGGGCGTCGATCCGTTCGTCGTCCGGATCCTTGTTCAAGAAACAAACAGGAAACCCCGCCGCTTGCGGCGGGAAGGGACGCGACATGGTGAAAACCAACCGGAGAAGGTGACTAGTTACACCTCGACGATCGTGAGAACACAACTTGCCGTGGACTACTTGACGAACTGATCGAGATGCCACTAGGATTGTTGCTCCTCTCCGGGACCGAGGTCCTGCACAACCTCTTGGCAGCCCTCCGTCACGGGACAAACCATCTCTCGGGAAAACTGATTGCTGTCCCCTCCGGCAGCTAGGTAGAGGTACTCTTCGTCGGTAAAGACGCCGAACTGGCCGTTCACATTTTGGCTGAGTAAATACTCCACAGCGAGCCCGATAATCTCGCCGTACACGCCTCCAAGTGAGCGACCTGCCGCGTTCGAAAGCAACGAGGCGCCCCGACGCAAATTGTACTCGGAGAGCTCGTGGAGAGCGCCACCGAGTTCGAGAAGACCGGTCACGGTCCGGTCGTCCAGCGGAAAATCCGCCGTTCGATCGACCTTCACGTGCTGGCGGACGACCGTCGTCGCTATTGCGGCAACGAACGTGGAGTGATAGTTGTCCACCACGACGTCAGCGTCGTCCGGACCCGTGACGTCTCGATGGGCTTGGCGGAACTCGGGACCTGGGACGAATCCCAATGAATCCGATCGGACGTATACCCAGGACAGTGCCAGGTACTCGATCTCGCGGGGTAACTGGTCCTGTAACACACCGGCAACGAGAAGTTCCAGGACGACGTCGGTGTTACCTTCTGCCAGGTATCGAAGGATCAGCGCGATCAGTGTCGTACGGAGGTCATAGGGAGCAGGGTCCGAAGAAAAAGCCGGATGGGGGATCCCGAAGTTTCGATAATAGAAGACGTTGTGAGTGAGAGCGTAAGCGTCCTGGTCGATAGAGTTGACGACGTCGAACTGTCGGTTTAGACAGCTTGTGGCGATGACGGCGTCCGGGTTCAGCCTGTCAGTCTCGTATCCGTACGCGCAACAGAAAAACCACAGTTCCAGCAGCCGAAACGGTGGTAACTCGACGCTCCAGACTGCCGGTTGCTCCAGAACTCGCTCCGGAACCGTTTTCGCGTCCGCGTCCAGGACTCCGGTCTCATTGGCGTAAAGGAAAGCAGCGTAATAAAGGAGGAACTCCCTCGGATGGCGAATCGGAAGCCGGTAATATCGTGGGTCGTTGATTCGCTTGACGACCCTGTCGGCGTAGTTGACGTCACCGCCGCGATGTCCATCTCGCACGTAGAGGTACAGACAGAGTTCCGAGAACGCTTTTCGTCGGAAATGCCTGTCGTCTTCGTCGTCCCAGGCGAGCGGATCGAACCGGTTGACATGGTTGGCGATCCATCGGTCCGCCAGAGTGTCGATCTCGGAAACCACATCAAAAAATTCTTCGGGAGACGTCGGATAGGTCACCTTCAACCGCTTCCCTGCCTTCACCTGCCTCATTGTTCCAGTGTGAGCCTACTTTTTTTCACACGAATTACAGACGACGTAACAGCCACTGACGACACAGTAGTTTCCCGAATCCATCGGCTCAAAGTTTCCTTCTTGGGTCGCCTTCAACAGGTCCTCCAGCGTCAGATCCTGTTCTTGAAGTAGTTCCCTGATCTCCGCCACTGCATCAGGGATTGCTTCCATCTCCCTCGCTGGCGGGTCACGCTCCAATCGTGTCGACGGGTCTTCCGATGTCATCGCGTTTGATGTCGTGCGAGGTCTGTATATAGGTAACTAGTGACATTCGTGCAACGCATGAAATTTGTGCAACGGGTGACGAACGTTCCTCAAGATGAATATCGTTCAGTCAGCGATCCTCAGGTTCGGAATCAAGCGTAGCGACAGTTCGCTTCTAACGTCTGCTCGACTTAGCTTGCATAATTTTGAGCGTTAGAAATCACTGGGTGAGCATCCAATAGATGAAATCTCTATGTCTTGCATACAACTACTATTGCACTTCGACATATCTGGAGTCTGATGATCGATGTCGCCGTTACATCGCTCACGGCCACTGACCAGTGAGTGCTGAATATGTGCCTTACATCCTGCACCTCCCTCTCATATAGAAGATGCTAGTAATCGCCAGCCCGGGCCAGCGTTGCGAACCGCCGGGCGGATCGTGGAACGACCTCGAGGGACGGCCGGATGGTCCCTTAGGCCTGCCCTCGAGCGCTGCGGTACGCCTTCCGGAGCGAGACGACGTCCTCGACCGGACAAGTCTCCTGGAACGCCTGCTCGATGTCTCGACGGCGCTGTTCGAGATCCTCATCGCGCTCGATCGAACGGTGCCTGGCGACCGTGCGGCGAGCTGGCGCCGCACGGTGGTGACACTCTCGGCATCGGGTTGCTCGAGACCGACGAAGTGGAGTCGAAGAGACGCGTGAGGGATTTGAATCAGGGAGTGCAGCGAGCGTAGCGAGCGAAACGACCGTGGTTCACACTCCCTCCCCGGCTTAGAAGAATTTCCTTATAAGTGGCTGGGTCGGCCTGACCGCCATCGCTCCGGTTGTCTGGTCGGTTGTTCCAGAGCATGAGCAGTTGTTCCCTTTATATTTGACAACCCCGTAGATTTCGAACGGAACCTGACACACCATGTCCGATCCAACACCCGGCCCGCCACCGTCCGCGAAAGACGCCGTCATCGAACAGTGGTACGAGACCGTCGAGCTGGTACCTGAGGACAGCGAGTACAGCGAGTTCTTCACAACGCACGACATCCACGACGAGGAGGATCGGCACAAGGCCGAGACCATCATCTTCGACGAAATGGAGGAGTCAGAACTGCAAGGGAGACTCGCGGACGCCTTTCACGGCCTCCGCAATCACTTCAGTGACCTGTGAAGCGTTCGACGGCACCTGAACGTTCTCGAAACGACTACGATTCAGTCGCAGAGGCCGCGGACGCCCGCCGCCGGACTCCGTACCCGATCGCCGCCAGTATTCCGAGCAGCACTGCTGGGATGAGGTACGGCGGGTGGGTCAGCGACAGCCGGAAATAAACCGGGAACGACAGACAGACCTCGGGAACCGGCGGCCCGTAGAAGTCCGCATACGAGCCACAGAAGGCGGCCGTATTCCAGATCCGCCAGCTGTTGTTGAGGATGGCGATGCCGACCAGGACCGCGACAGTGACGAACAGTCCGATGCCGACCGCCACAGGGAGGTCGCGGTCGAGTGAGAGGGCCTTGGTCTTCATATCGGACGTCGTACTGGACGACATATAACAGTACTTTCCAGAGTTACGGAAAAACGAGGCGAAAGCCTCGCGGTTCACCGCAGGGAAGAAATCAACGACCCTCCGATCCCTTCTTCACCGACTCAAGTATCCGCCGTCGATGGCGAGCGTCTCGCCGGTCGCGAACGACGCCTGTTCGGAGGCGAGCCACGTCACCGCGTCGGCGATTTCCTCGACCGTTCCCAGCCGCTTCATCGGGTGGAGATCCTTGGTCTTTGCAAGCAGCTCCTCGTCTTTCGTCACCCCGGCGTCGTCGAGCATCTGCGTCTCGATATACCCCGGACACACTGCGTTGACCCGGATCCCGTCGGTCGCGTGATCCAGTGCTGCGACCTTCGTGAGCCCGACGACCCCGTGTTTTGCAGCCGTATACGCCGGCGTCCCGGCCTCGCCGACCTTGCCCAGTATCGAGGCGGTGTTTACGATCGATCCGCCGCCGTTCTCGAGCATGACCGGGATCTCTTTTCGCATGCACCGCCAGACGCCGGTGAGGTTGATGTCGATGATCCGCTGCCAGTCCTCCTCGGAGATCTCCTCTGTTGCGTCGAATGTCCCGCCGATCCCGGCGTTGTTGAATGCCACGTCGAGCCCACCGTACTCCTCGCGTGCCGTCTCGACCATCCGCTCGACGTCGTCGTCGTCGGTGACGTCTACCTCGACGAACGTCGCGTGGCCGTCCGTCTCCCCGAGTATCGTCTCGACGACCGCCTCGCCTCCCTCGACGTCGACGTCCGCGAGAACGACGTTCGCTCCCGCCCTGGCGAACGCGATTGCGGTCTCCCGCCCGATTCCCGATCCTGCTCCGGTGACGACAACCGTCTTGCCGTCGAAGTCACTGTGGTGTGTCATACATTTGAATATCACCTTATATCATGATAAATCTGCTCCCGAGCACGACCAACTGCCGACTACGCCTCGACGACTTCGAGGAAGTTGCCGTCGGGGTCGCGGAAAAACACGATCGAGGTTCCCGTCTCGACCGGCTGCGGGCTGCTCAGCGGTTCGGCGTCGTCCGGTAACTTCTCGTAGAACTCCTGGATGTCCTCGACTGCGAATCCGACGTGTTTCGCCCCCAGCCCGTTGATCGTGTCCGCCCGGCTATCCGAACCGGTAGGGTCGTATTCGATCAGTTCGACGCGGGCGCCGTTTCCCTCCAGGTGGACGAAATCGCCGGTAACCCCCTCTACGCCGATCGCGGTCCCGATGCCGTCCGGCGACAGCGTGAACTCGTCGGCCACCGAGAGCCCGAGGGTGTCCCTGTAGAACGCGACGGCTTCCTCGAGGTCGCTTACGACGATTCCGACGTGGTGGATCGCTAGGTCGCTCATGGTGGTACTCCACACACTGCACCCATAAAGCCGGGTGTCGTCGGGACCCTCTCATACTGATTATTCTCGGCCGTAACCGGACGATCGGCGGGCCGGATGGCCGATCGACCGGAAAATCGCTACAATAATCAGTATCACTGCCTCGGATCCAGCGCGTCCCGAAGACCGTCCCCGAGCAGTTTGAACGACGTGATCGTAAGCGTCAACGAAAGTGCCGGCAGTCCGGAAACCCACCAGATCTGGTACGCCGGTCTGTCGGCCCGCAACTGGAGCCGACTCCCGATCTGGGCGTTGATCGACTCGCTTATGGTCGATCCCCACGAGTAGAGCCGCAGCTCGTGGAACCCGAGGAACGCCAGCCCCGCCTCGACGAGCACGAGGATCGCGAACAGGTGAAAAACGGCCGGCACGACGGTGTTCGTGACGTTCGGCAGAATGTGACGCTTCGCGAGGTACGACTTCCTCGCCCCGAGGCTGCGCGCGACCAGCACGTGGCCCCGTTCGCGACGCTGCAGGGTCTCACTGCGCACCAGACGCGCGATGCCACCCCAGCTGAACAGGCCGAACACCACGAGCAACAACAGCAGTGAGGGACCGAGAACCGCAAAGCCGACGAAGTAGACGACGATCGCGGGAATCGACAGCTGCACCGTCACGACCGACATCAACACGTCGTCGACGAGTCCATCGCGGAGTCCGGCGATCACACCGACGGCGATCGCCGGTGGCACCACGAATGCGGCAGTAAAGACGACGACGTACAGCGCCACCCGTGCACCCTCGATCAGCAGGAACCCCAGCGGATGCCCCCGATGGTTCGTGCCCAGCGGGTACGCCCACGATCCGTGACACTGTCTATCGAAGGCGTCCCCGGTCACTTCGCCTGGGCAGTCGACGGCGACGAACTCCGCTGAAAACCCCACGGGCGGGAGATATTCGAGCCCGTATTGCAATCCCGGATCCCGGTAGAGTATCGGGCCGAAAAGCCCCACCAGAACGAAGATCCCGAGGTAGACGCCGGCCAGTGTTACTGCCGGGCGTCGAAACAGCCTCCATCCGACACGTCGAAACGTGCGTCGGCGTCGGAGCGCCGGCACTCCGGCGTGTGAGACCAGCACGACGAGTCCGACCAACAACAGCCAGTCGAGGCCATCGGTCTGCCAGTTCCCGATCAGGTACACGTGCGCGACGTAGGTGTCGTAGGCCACGAGCCCGGAGACGACTGTCAACCCGAAGACGAGGACGATCCGTTCGGGCGTCAGTATCGTCCGAGAGCGGGAGCGGTCCGTCCAGTCGACGTGCTCGAAGGTAGCTGGAGGACTGTCGTCGCTCATGGAGGGCAATCGGGGATCGAAACGCACAATATTAAAACTGTCCGCGGACGCCACGGTGCGGCTCGAACCCGCCTATTCGCCGATACGTTTTTTGATCTCGCTTCGAATCCCGGATGTATGGTCCCCCTCCAGCAGCGCGCTGCCTCCGGAACTGCCTCGCTCGAATCGGGCAGATGAACCCGGGAAAGCTGATCGCGAAACACCTCGTATTCGGGCTGATCACCGTCTGGGGTGTTTTGACGGCGGTGTTTGCGTTGTTTCTGCTGATCCCCGAGTATCTTCCGACGCGTCGGGCCGGATCCGCGACTGCGCCGGGTACTGGAATGGGGACGGCCGAATCGTCGCTATTCGAACTGTACGTGGGCTGGGTTCGTCGGATGGCGACGCTCGACTGGGACGTGGCAACCGGCGGGGATCCCGAGGCGTACACCTACGCGTATCACGCCGGCGACGCAGTGATGCCGCTGGTGTTTTCGGCGTTGGGGCGGACGCTGCTGTACGTGCTTCCGGCCCTCGCAATCGGATTCTCGATCGCCACCTTGCTTGGACTGTACGCCGCACTCAGGCCGGACTCGCGGCTCGCCGCTGTCGGCACGGGAACATCGTACGTGGCGTTTGCCGTTCCGACGTTCTGGCTCGGGGCGATCCTGCTGTCCGTTTCGATCGCCGGTCACCTGGTGTACTCCTCACTGCTGTTCGAATATCTCCTTCCGATCGTCCTCGTGACTACGACGCTGCTCGGTGGCCCGTTGAGCTACGCCCGGGCATATGCGAAGGAGTACGTCTCCGCCGAGTTCGTCAAACTCGTCGAGGCGAAAGGCGGGTCCAGTTGGAGGGTCACCGAACACGTTCTCCACAACGCGGCGATACCGATGATTTCGATGGTGTTTACGGAGGCGCTTGGACTGCTCGTGCTTTCGGTGTTCGTCATCGAGGTCGTCTTCGGAATCGAGGGGTTCGGATTGGTCCTGTTCGGGGCGGCAAACTCCCGCGACGTTCCCGTCCTGCTCGGCTGTGTTCTCGTCGTGGTCGTGGTCGGAGTGCTCGGGAACCTCCTGCAGGACCTCTCTTATGGAGTTCTCGATCCACGCGTCGACCCAGGAGCAAGGAGGGAGTGAGTCCGGATATGTACCGTCGCACACTGCTCGGTTGTGTCCCCGTACTCGCACTCGGTGCGGCTCCCGGCTGTCTCGCTGTCGACGGGGACGGCGGAGTCGACGACCGGGAGGTTCACCAGGTGGTACGCGAGTGGGAAACCGATAGAACGTTCTCACTCGAGGCCGCCACCGGTGAATTCCTCGTCGTCGCGCTCGACACCCGTCGACCGGTCCCCGGCCGAACCACAATAACCGTCTTCGACCCGGGCGAACAGCCGATCGCGACGTATCAACTCACCGCCGGTGAGCCGACGGTGGTCCAGGAGGTCCGAACCGACGGTCGCTATGGGGTGCTCGTGACGCCCGAGGACCAGGACAGACAGCCGGTTCGGGTGTGGATACGGATTACCGTCGAGGAGACGCCACCGGAGACACGACTTGAGCGACGGTCGGAGGCGATCTTCGACGCGATCGACGAGTCGGCGGCTGTACAGGTCCGGGGCGGAGATATCGACGATAGCCGCCTGTTCGTCGCGATCCAAAGCTCCGGCGAACCCGAGGAGGCAGTCATGACTGCTGCCCGGGCGTACGCCGAGGGCGTCGCGGAGGGGTTCGAGCTCCCGTTCGAAGGGGTGGTCGTCGATCCGAATGGCGAGGAACTCGCCAGATTCGAGATAGCTGTGAGGTGGGCGCAGTCGTACGCTGCCGGCGAGATCTCGAGAGGGGAGTATCTGGAGCGCGTGTTCGAAACGGTAGACTGGCGGTGAATCATCCGAACGGCGTCACCGGCAACCAGAGATACGACAGCAGCGCAACGAGGGGAATACAGATCAGGTTGATCACGATCCCGACCCGCATCATCTGTGCGATGTCGAGGTGGCCGTTTCCGTAGGCGATCGCGTTCGGCGGCGTGCCGACGGGCAACACGAATACGAACGACGCTGCCAGTGCGGCCGGCGCCATCAGGTACAGCGGCGGCGAAGAGGCCAGGGGCGCGAACGCGACGAGGATCGGCAGAAACACCGTCGCAGTCGCCGTGTTCGACATGAGGTTCGAGAGAGCCATGACGGCGGTCACGATGGTGGCGATCAAAAGCAGCACCGACATCCACTCCAGACTGGAGAGTGACTGGGCAACTACCTCGTCTAGTCCACCGACCTGGAAGGCGTGGGCGACTGCGAAGCTCCCGCCGATCAAAAGGAGCACGTCCCAGGGCAGCTCTGCGGCGTCCTCCCACGACAGGAGGCGGTCTTCTCCGTCCGGTCCGCCCGGAACGAGAAACAGCGCGATCCCGCCCACCACCGCGATGACGTGGTCGGTGAGACCCGGAAGGATCGGTTCGATCACCGCCGGACGGAGGAGCCAGGCGACGATGACGAGCCCGAAGACGAGAGCGACCCGGCGTTCGTCACTTTCCATGGCGGACATCCCGGCGTAGTACTTTCTGGCGAACTCCTCGTCGATAGACGACGTCGGGTCGGTCAGCAAGATAATACATCCCCAGGCGACGAAAAGCGTCACGACGACCAGCGGAACCGCATAGATCATCCAGTCGAGAAAGCCGACGTCAACGCCGAGCTGTGACCCGGCAATCCCGGCGAAGATCGCGCTCGGCGGACTGCCGATGAGCGTGGCCGCCCCGCCGATGTTCGCGCCGAAGGCGACCCCCAAAAGGAGGGCGAGGCCGAACCCCTTCGACAGTAGCCCGTCCGGGGATTCGATCTCTTCGGCCGATTCCCCGGGGGAAAGCGACGGCGCGTCATCGACGCCGTTTGCCCCCGCAAGCGCGATCGCGGCTGCGATCGGGAGCATCAACATCGCCGTGGCGGTGTTGGAGATCCACATCGACAGGAACGCGGTGACGGCCATTATCCCGAGGAGGAGACGCGCCGGCGCGCCGCCGACGTTGGCCATGAAGACGATCGCGAGCCGTCGATGGAGGTGACACCGCTCGACGGCGAGCGCGAGCATGAACCCGCCGAGAAGGAGAAACACGATCGGATGGGCGTACTGAGCGGTGATCGCGTCGACTTCGGCGACGCCGACCTGTGAGAACACCGGGATCGGGACGAGGCTCGTCACCGCGAGGTGAACCGGTTCGGTCACCCACCAGATCACGATCCAGAGTGCGCCGGCGAGAACTGCGTTGGCAGCCGGCGGAATGCCGAACGGGTTCCCGAGGTAGACGAGTCCAAAAACCAGCGGCCCGAGAACTGCGCCGATTACTTTGACGCACAATACCCCCCGACAACGCTGGAAGAGCGGATCTATCATCGGATGTGACTCGTATTCGGAGCTGGTGTGGAATCGCGGGGTTCCGACAGGGGTCGCCGGTTTTCCATGCGTGATTTTCTCCCGGAGAGTGCGCCCCCACGTCGTGGCTGCACCGCAACTGGACTTCGCTGTGTCGCTATATTTTGTATCTATTTATACTGGCTCCTCGGATTCCCGGACGCTCCTGATGCTGTTTTTGGAGTGTGTTGCTTCCGGCAAGGGACGAACGCAACTCGTGTACTGAAGAGGAACGATCACGAACGGGAGACTCATGAGGGTCGAGAAGGTGAGCAGCTACTGATGGGGACTCTCTTCGGTGTGAACCCACAGGTGTTGGCACTCGCGCTCGCCCGGATGTCCGAATCCGTCGGCAACTCGTTTCTGATCGTCGTGTTGCCGCTTTTCATCGCGAGCGAGTTCGTCACTGGCGGCACGTTCGGGCTGACCGAAGTGGCGATCACGGGGATCGTCCTCTCGCTGTTCGGATTCGTCAACAGTCCGCTCCAGCCGTTCACCGGGAGGCTTTCCGATCGCACGGGACGCCGAAAGATCTACGTGTTGTTCGGCCTGGCCGTCCTCGCCGCTGCGAGCTTCGCCTACTCGTTCGTCTCCGAGTACTGGCATCTAATCGGGCTCCGCGTCCTTCAGGGTGTGGCCGGCGCGTTCATCATTCCGACGACGGTCGCACTCGTAAACGATCTGGCGGCGGAGACGAACCGCGGCGGCAACATGGGAACGTACAACACGTTCCGGCTGGTCGGGTTCGGCGTCGGACCGGTTGCGGCCGGTGCCGTCGTCGCCGCAGGTCCTTACACCGTCGACGTCGGTTCTGTGAGCGCACACATCTCCGGATTCGACGCCACCTTTTACTTCGCCGCCTTCACCGCAACTCTCGCACTGGTACTCGTGCTCGTGCTCATCGACGACCCCGACATCGAGCCGTCCGATCCGGAGGACGACGACACGAGTCTGGCGATCTTCGATCAGGCGGGGGAACACACGTTCGACCCGGTGTTTACGCTGAGTGTGATCTCCTTTTTCATGGCCATCGGGATCGCCGTGTTCGCGACGCTGGGGGACCTCATCAACAGTCGGCTCGACCAGGGGCCGACGATGTTCGGCCTCCAGTTCGCGGCGTTCGTGCTGGCCCAGATCTTCCTGCAGATGCCCATCGGCCGCGCGACGGACTTCTACGGCCGCAAGCGGTTCATCGTCCTCGGGATGGCGCTTCTGGTACCGACGACGGCCGCCCAGGGGTTCGTTCTCGACTCCTGGCTGATGTTCGGGGCGCGGTTCGCCCAGGGGGTGGCCGGGGCGATGGTGTTCGCGCCGGCGCTGGCGCTTGCGGGTGACCTCGCCAGCGAGACCACATCGGGAACGACGCTGTCGGCTTTGACGATGGCGTTCGGTTTCGGAGTCGCCGCGGGGCCGCTCCTTTCGGGGTTCCTCGTCGAGTTCGGGTTCCACGTCCCGTTCACGCTCGCAGCGGTGCTGGCGGGCATCGGGATGGTGCTTGTTTACTCTCAGGTGGAGGAGGTCAGAACGCCCAATCGCCGTGGTGCCCCCGCGGACGCGTAACGATCACTGCGTCCCGGTGGGGGGACGATCCGATCGTGAGGAGAGAAAATTAACTGACGTCGACGACTTCGAACTCGAACTCGAGGGTCTCACCCGCGAGCTGGTGGTTGAAATCTACCTTGACGACGTCCTCGTCGACGTGGACGATCTCCGCGAGGGTGCCGTTCTGGTCCCGGACGTACGCGCCCTCTTCGGGCTCCTGTCCGACCGTCTGGACGAACTGGGCGGCACCGAACTCACGGATGTTCGCTTCGCTCCACTCGTATGCTTTCTCGGGCGGGATCTCGACGGTCTTGTTGTCTCCCTCGTCCATGCCGACGAGTGCCTCCTCGAGCCCTTCGATGATCTGTCCCGCACCGATTTCGACGGTGAGGGGGCTGTACTCCCGGTCGGAGCCGTCTTCGTCGAGCCCGGCCTCGACGGCGACGGACTCGTGGGTCGTGTCGAATACGGAGCCGTCGTCCAGCCGGCCGGTGTACTCGATCGTCACCGAGTCGCCGGTTTCGATTGTCATACGCGGAGGTGTCGCCTCCGCCGTATAAGCCTTGAGATCCAACGATACCACTCCTTCGAACTTCGCGGTCGCGCTCCCCATCGAGATCCGGGAGCTGGTGTCTTAAGTAGTCGGCGCTACCGCGTTCGACCATGCCGACAGCGTACGTCACAGCTCCACGGGAGTCCGCAGACGAGTTGGCTTCGTTTCTGGTCCAAGAACGCCTGGCCGCCTGCGTCAACGTGGTCGACTGCCGATCCACCTACAGGTGGGACGGTGAGGTCTACGACGGGGACGAAGAGGCGATCCTGTTTGCGAAAACAACTGCCGAACGGTATCCGGAACTGAAAACGCGTCTAGTGGAGCGTCATCCGAACGAAGTCCCCTGCGTCGAACGGTTCGACGAGGTGGACGTGTTCGAGCCGTTCGAAGACTGGATCGAAACCGAGGTGGAGTAGGGAGGATCGGTCCCGACGTCTCATAATGGTGGTTGTAGTGATTTACCGGTCGATCGGTCACCCGGCCCGCCGATCGACCGGTTACGGCCTACAACCATCATTATCAGGCCCCTGCCGTGAGTCCGCCGTCGACGACGAGGTTGTGACCCGTGACGTAGGCGGCCTCCTCGCTCGCCAGGAACAGCGCGACGTCGGCGACGTCCTCCGGCGTTCCGTCCCGGCGCAGCGGGATCGTCTCCGTCATCGTTCCGGCCACCTCCTCGTCCTCGGTGGTCATCGCGGTTTCGATGACGCCGGGGTTGATCGCGTTGACTCGGATCCCGTCAGGCCCCAGCTCCATTGCGAGCTCCCGAGTGACGTTGGCGACACCGCCTTTCGAGGCACAGTACAGCGACGAATCGTCGAACCCGTTGAGCCCGGCGATCGACGACAGGTTGACGATCGCCCCGCCGTCGTCCTGTTCGCACATCACTTCGGCGGCGAGTTTGCTTCCGAAGACGACGCCTTTGAGGTTGATGTCCATCAACCAGTCGTAATCCTCCTCGTCGATTTCCGAAATCGGCTGCATTCCGGGGAACACGCCCGCGTTGTTCACCATCACGTCGAGCGATCCGAACGCGTCGACCGTCTCGTCGACTGCCTGTTTCAGGTCCTCGACGCTGCTTACGTCCGTCTCGACGAACTGCGCCTCCCCGCCGCGTTCTTCGATCAGCTCGTGCGTGGCTGTTCCACCCTCCCGCGGCTCCTCGCGGATGTCTGCGACCGTGACGCTTGCCCCTTCGTCTGCGAATGTGAGGGCGATCTCCCGTCCGTTCCCCGACGATGCTCCCGTAATCAGTGCGGCCTGTCCTGAAAGTCGTTCGGTCATAGTACACCCATTGGATATTGGTAACGTAATACAATCAACTGTTCCCCGCCATATCCAGGGTGTTGATCAAACGACATTTGATGGCGGATTCCCCTGATCTGGGGGATATTTCGGTCTACAGCAGCCTTTTCCGCTCCAGATGTTCCCTGGCGACGACTCGCGGATGACGTTTCCCGATATCGACCTGTCGGACCAGACGGCGCATCTCGGTGACGTCCTCGAGCGTGGGGCCGAGACGGTTCAACGTGTCAATCGCGTCCGGATCTGCCTGTATGATGTCTTTCCGGACCAGTGGTGCAGGGTTGTATATCGGGAAGAACTGTCTGTCGTCGTCGAGCTGGACGAGATCGTGGACGTCGATCAGTGCGTCGACGGTGAGACCCATCGTCACGTCGACGGTGGAGCGGTTGATCGCCTCGTATCTCTTTTCGGCGGGTTCGACCGTCTCCGTCCGAGCCCAGATCCGTTCGCGAACCTCCGGTTCGAACGGGTGTTCGGCGAGCAGGCCCTTCCAGCCGTCCTCACGGTCACAGAAGTCCGGGCCGACGACTGCGGTAAGCTCCCCCTCGGCGTCGTTTGCGAACCGGGCGAGCGCGTCCAACGAGTCGACGCCGGTTTGCTCACACCACACGCGGGGTGCGAGGATCGTGTAGGTGTTGTTGTATTCTGCACGGGCGCCGAACCGGAGATCCCGCTTTGACTCGATTCCGGATTTCGCTGCCTCGTGCAGGCGATCGGGGTCGGTGACCGACTCCGTGGCGTCCAGGAACTGTCCGTAGATCGTCCCCGTGTACTCCCAGTAGAGATCAAGTTCCCCTTCCGTGAGCTTCCGGAAGTTCTCGTCGGTGATTCCGGAGCCGACCGCATCGACCGGGACGAGATCGGTTTCGACCTCGAGAAGTTCGTACGCCAGATACGCCAGCACCTTGTTTGCGGTGAACGGCTTCGATCCGATGACGACTGACGTCCCCTCGACGCCTGCGGTGTCGGTTCTGGTCTCCGAATCCAGCAGTTCGACGCCGCCGACGGACTGGTACTCGAAGCCGTCGAGCTGCTCTTCGAGAACGGTCGTCTGGGCCGCGAGCGTCTTCACCTCGTGGCTGATCCGGGAGACCTCCTGATCCTGTGTCCGGACCGCGTCCAGTACCCGATCGGCTCGGGCGGCTGTCTCCTCTGCAAGTTCCGTGAGTTCGTCGGTCATCTCCGAGACGTCCTGTGCGGCCCGTGCCTGTTCTGCGGTAGCGTCGTCGATCTCTCGGACCCCGTCGTTGGTCTCGGCTGCGCTTTCGGCGATCTCGTCTAGCGAGTCGAGCGCGCTTTCGATCGTCTCGGCTCCGGTAGAAACGCGTTCGGCCGTCCGTTCGAGCTCTTGTTCGGTGTCTTCGGCACGATCGTGAACCTCTCTGAGGAGGTCGCCTATGCGATCGGTTGCCTCCTTCGTCTCCTCGGCGAGGTCCTTGATCTCCTCGGCGACGACCTCGAACCCGTCGCCGGCCTCGCCCGCACGTGCCGCCTCGATCGATGCGTTGAGCGCAAGTAGGTTCGTCTGTTCGGCGATGTCAGAGACGAACTCCAGAACGTCGTCGATCTCCACGGTTCGGTCCGTAAGCTCACCGGCGGTCCGCTTTGCCTCCTCGATGTCGGACTCGATCACGTCGAGCTGTTCGATCGCCTGTTGAGCCGTTTGTTGCCCCTCCGTTCCTCGAGTGGCAGTTCGCTCGGACTGTTCGGCGACCGACGCTGCCGTCGCCGTGATCTCTTCGATGGTCGCCGAGACGTTACCCATCTCGGTCGAGAGCTCCTCGACGTTTCGCTGTTGCTCTTCGGTGGTCCCGCTGATCTCTCTGGCCGTCCTGTGGACCGCCTCCGTCTCACCTCTAACGTCTTCGACCGAACGTGTCGTTTCGTGGCTGGTCTCGCCGACGTCCGTCGCGAAGCCGTCGACCGTCGCGAACGTGTATTCGAGCGACGCCAGGAGATCGTTGAGCGTCTCTACGGTATTCGCTAGCTCGGGATCGTCGAACGAGAGCTTCGCTCGGGAAGAGAGGTCACCATCCGCCGCCGACTCGAGGGTTGATTGGAGTTCCTCGACGAACGCGTCGACGTCCCTCCCCTGTTCGGCGTCCCTCCCCTGTTCCGTGGCCCTACTGTCACCAGGTGGCGTCTGCCCGGACATCGTGTTGCCAACTCCGAACCGTCAGTATAGTTGTATCGGAACCCGCCGGCAGGTGCAGCCACATTCCCCACCACGTCACAGGAGGTCACTATATCACGGCTGATACTGTGGAGAGAAACGTCATTACGGGGGCTCGAGAACTGTCCCACATGAACAACCGCCGTGACCTCCTCCGGGCCGGGACGCTCCTCGTGACCTGCGGGTCGCTCGGGGCGATCTCCGGCTGTACCGGTACGCCGGCTGATCCGGAGGGAGAGCCGGAAGAGGACGTCCCGGAGGACACGACGACACCCGAGGAGGCGGATCCGAACGAGGAGACGGAGGACGACCCGGATCGGGAGCCACAGTTGGGGATCGAACGGATTCGGTTCCTCGAATCCCCGCCGGACGGGTATCGCGAGTACACGGAGATCGAGGACGCCACCTACGGTTCGGAGGGGGAGATCGTGATCTACCTCGAACCGACGGGCGTCGAGTTCGAGCCGACTGACGACGGCGAGCAACGGTTCGACCTCGACGTTCACATCTCGGTGACTGGACCCGACGGTGAGGAACTCCGACCCTTCAGGGACGACGTGAGCGACACGGTGTCCGAAGACGCAGCCTCGATCGACCTGTACGTGGCAGCTACCTATCCCATCCGGGAACCTCGAGTCGGCGAGTACACAGTCGACATCGAGGTCCTCGATCGGATCTCCCGTGCGCGAGCCGAGGAGACAGCGACGTTCCGGATCGAGGACGAACAGCTGCGGCTCCTCACGGAGTTCCGGGACCGTGCCGACGCCGAGACGGACGGCGAGATCGACCGTCACTCTCTGCGGGACGGGACGCTGTCGGTGACAATCGACTCGCCGTACGAAATCGACGACAGACGCTTTTACGACGACGTGGCCGAGCTCGCCCTCGCGTACGCGGAGGCGGTCGCCAAGGGCTTGGAAACGGATCGTCTCCAGGTCAGTCGGTCTGGCGGTCCCGACGACTACGGTCGGGGAGTCTCGATCGACAGCACTCGAGCCCAGGCGTACGCCGACGAGGAGCTCACCGATGAGGAATACCTGCAGGACGTGTACGACAACTACTATGCCGTCGTATTCCAGCAGGTGATCGTCGAGGAGACGGAGATCGAGTTCGAGCGCATCTCGATGCGGGACGACGGGACGCTGTCCGTGAACTACACCGCTGCCCACCCGTTCGACGACGAGGGGTTCGACGACGAGGTCGCAAGCGTCGCCGGCGCGTACGCCGGGGTGATCGCCACGGGGCTTTCGGCCGACCAGCTGCGTGCGGGTGGCGAGGACGCTGAAGGAACCGGTTTTAGCTACCGGATCGACAGCGAAACCGCACGGAAATACGGGGACGACGAGATCGACGAAGAGGAGTATCTGGAGGCAGTCTTCGAGACGCTACGCCAGCGGGACGACTGACGGTCGTTCGTCTGACCGACATTGTGGAGCCGGCGAAGCGAGGACACGCTCGGAGCCGACAAGCCCCTCAGCGGTTCGAAAACTGGCGTGTCCGGCCGAGCAGAGCGTATTCGGCGTCCTGAAGCTCCGAAACCGACGCCGATGCAGTCGCGAACATCGCGGTCTGAAGTTCGGCCTCGAGGTCCTCGATCAGTTCGACGACGGCGTCCGTTCCCTCCCGGGCCGGCGCCAGGAACGGCTTTGCAAGCCCGCCGGCACGGGCACCCAGCGCGATCGCCTTGGCGACGTCGAGTCCGGATCTGACCCCGCCGCTTGCGACGACGCATGGGTGCTCGCGGGCCACCTCCAGCGTGGAGACTGCGGTTGGAATCCCCCACTCCCGGAACCGGGTTCCAACGCGGGCCCGGCGGCGGTCGCCGACTGCGGCCGCCCGATACGCCTCCACGCCGGACCACGTGGTTCCGCCCTTCCCGGCCACGTCGATCGCGTCGACGCTCGCGTCAGACAACCTCCGGGCCGTCTCCCGGGAAATCCCGTTCCCAGTCTCCTTGACGATCACGGGGACGCTCAATCCGTCCGCCACTGTCTCGATGGCGGACAGACACCCACGGGCGTCGACGTCCCCCTCCGGCTGGGCGGCCTCCTGCAGGAAGTTGAGGTGAATCGCCATCGCGTCTGCGTCGATCATCTCGACGGCGCGTTCGACCCCTTCGACGCCGTACTCGGAGAGCTGTGCCGCACCGATGTTGCCGTAGATGAACGCGTCCGGGGCGGCCTCTCTGACGACGGTAAACGACTCGAGGAGGTCTTCGTCGTCGCGCTCCAGCCCGGCACGCTGGCTGCCGACGCCCATGGCGATTCCCGTCCGTCCGGCCGCCGCAGCCAGCGACCGGTTGATCTCGGTGGTGTTCGGGTGACCGCCGGTCATGCTCTCGATCACGATCGGGCTCGAAAGCTCTCTCCCGCAAAGCTCCACGCTGGTGTCGATCGCGTCGCGGTGCAGTTCCGGCAGCGCCTCGTGAATAAGCTGTACGTCCTCGAACCCGCTGCCGGCCGTTTCGACGTCCTCCTCGAGAATGATCTCGATGTGGTCGTCCTTTCGATCGGAAGTTTCGGGGGACATCCTCTACAGAGGAAGTCTGGTGTGTCCGGCTTCAACTGATCGATTCGCACCGACACCCGTCGCCCGGCAGGTCACGAGTAGAGATGCGTCGGCGGATTCCGAACGCGACCCGGGGTGGCCCGACGCTCGGCCCGGCCGTCGAGCGTCTCGAAGTCGAAGTCGGCAAACTGCTCGGGAACCCGCTCTTCGGCCGCGTAGACGTACAGCGCGGTTTTCGTGATCGCCCAGATCGTCTGCCCGAGCAGATAGGTCCCGACGAGGACGCCCCCGACGAGGAAGATCCCGAGCAGGATCCCGGCGGCGGGAAACACCACACCGAGGCCGATCGCGAGCAGGATCGCGACGACGAGCCCGACGATCCCGACCACGACCTGGATGAGGGTTACCCCCAGCCCGATACCGATGCTTTCACCCCACGTGTCCTTGAACGTCTCAGCACTCCGGGTGAACATCGACTTCACGGTGACGTCCTCGAAGACGATCACCGGGACAATAAAGAACGTCGTGATCGTCCAGCCGAACGCGAATATCGACGAGAGAATGCGGGCCAGCGCACTGTCGGATTCCTCCAGCTTTTTGAGGATGACGCTGACGATCGCCGCGACCGCCGACCAAACCAGAATCGGTCCCTTTCGCCGCCAGGCGGCACGCATGCTCTCGCCCAGCTGTGGCTCCTCCCCGTGGAACGTCTGGTTGACGGCAAACACCAGCGACGCAGTGAAAAACGTCGCGAAGAACGTCGTCACGAAGTACAACAGAAACAGCACGACGAGCTCCGCGCCGGTTCCGAGCAGGTTTGCGATCCACAGTGGAAGGAGAAACACGATCCAGAAGGCGAGTGTCGACAGCGCGCCCAACAGCGGAAACACCAGCAGCTTCGGGTGGTCTCTGACGACCCCGATGCTGTCTCGCGACAGCTTGAGGCCGGTTTTGAACTTCCCGATTAGTCCGGCGTTCCCACCGCGTCCACCACGGCCAGGAACGATCGACTGATTGCGTGCCATACCCAATCCATCTGGGGTAGATGGTATAAGCCTTAAGTAGCTTCGGAGACCCTCCTCGGTCGATGACGGCCCCGACCCTCGTCGATCCAGACTCCCTCCGAGCGGAACTCCTGACGCTTCTGGAAGCCAGGTACCCGGACTGTCTCGCCGACCGCGGATACGTCGCGGGGTTCGATCCCGAAACCGGCGAGATCGTCGACCGGGACTCCCGTCACCTCGTGGCGACATGTCGATACGTCGCGAACTTCTCGCTTTCGGTGTCACACGACGGACGGGAGCCGTGGATCGAGGCCGCAGCCCACGGACTCGAATTCCTGGAACAGATTCACCGAGACATCGACGCGAACGGGAAACCGGAATATCGATGGCTGCTTTCGGCAGCCGATACCGACGACTCCAACGGCTCGTTCCAGATCGTTGATGGCCGGCTCTCGGCGTACGGTCACGCGTTCGTCGTACTGGCACACGCCCGGGCCGCACACGCGGGATTGGACTCGGTTGATGGGTGTGTGGCCGACACGGAGGTGGTCGCCGATCCTGTTGCAGTCGCCGACGCGTTCCTCGATCGGTTTTACGAAGCCGAACACGGTCTCTGTCGGAGCGACCTCGACGCCGACGGGGAGCCGATCGAACCCTATCGCGGCCAGAACGCCAACATGCACGCGTGCGAAGCACTCCTCGCTGCCGCCCGTGCTACCGGCGACGGTGCACTTCTCGAACGGGCCGAGACGATCGCCCGACGGATCACCGTAGATCTGGCTGCAGAAACCGATGGTCTGGTGTGGGAGCACTACACACCCAACTGGGAACACGACTTCGCGTACAACGAGGACACTCCCCGGGATCAGTTTCGGCCCTGGGGGTACCAGCCGGGCCACCACGCCGAGTGGGCGAAACTTCTGGGGGAACTCGATCGCGAGGGGATTGGGTGGGCCCTCGAACGCGGGATCGAACTGTTCGACGCCGCCATCGACCTGGGCTGGGACGGCGACCGTGGCGGCTTCTACTATGCGGTCGAGGCCGACGGCAACCCCGTCGCCGACGAGAAGTACGGCTGGGCAACCGCGGAGGCGATCGGCGCGGCGGCCGTGCTGTTCGAGCGAACAGGCGACGATCGGTTCCGACGGTGGCACGACCGCCTCTGGGAGTACGCCGCGGCACACCTCCGCGCGCCGACGGGGATGTGGCGGGAACGCCTCGGCCCAACCAACGAGCCGATCCCGCCCACCGACGCACCGCCCGTCGAGCCCGACTATCACCCGATCGGAGCGTGCCACGCGGGTGTCGAGTGTTCGAAGGCGATCCGCGAACATCGTGACTGACGCGAGTAAAAACGGCGTCGGGATCCCAAAAAATTGTGAACGGCCGACGGTTTTATCAGGCGTCTGCGCCTATGTCGGTCGACTTCGATGAATGGAAACAACCCCTATGCAGGGGCGCCGGGCGTCGTCGAGGCGGGACAGCCGTCCGCGGATGTCAGCCTCTCGGAGGAACAGGAACGCGCTCTCAGGCGGGCGGTCGCCGGGATCGTAACGCGCACCGAATCGTATCTCCCTGAAGGGTACGTCGTCGGCTCGGAACTCAACCACGGACAGAATGGCGTCGAGGCGACGGTCGCCGTCAATCCGCCGGCAGGTCACCCCGTCAGCGCGGGCTTCGCGCCGGACCCCGAGGAACTCGAGGCCGGCCTCGACGACACCGAACGCGACGAGGTCGCCCGCGGGCTCGCTGCCAGCGCGGCGGTACAGGTGATGAACGCCGTCGGCGACGACCTCACTCCGACCGGCCGTTAGACTGTTTTCTCCCCTGCTAACTCTCTTCTGTTGCCCGTCTCACATCCCTTTCGTCGTCTCCTCCGGCAGTTCGTCTTCGATCGTCCACTCCACGATGCGTGCCTCCACGAGGTCGCGAGGCTCCACTAGCTCGTCGCCGTCCTCGTAGCGGCTCACCGTCTCGTGGGCCTCCTCGAGCATCCGTTTCTCGAGGGACGCCTGATCGGGCTGGTCCCGAACCGCGTTGAGATACGCCTCGTAATCTTCCCTGAGTGCGAATGATGCCCGGGCGGCGTTGCATCGCGAGAGTGGATTCATCCCCGTTTCGAGCACCAGGTCCCGGACCAGGTCCCAGTCGCTTTCACAGAAGTAGAGTGACACCTCCCCCTCGACGTCCTGCCAGGCGATCGGGCCGGCGTTTTTCATCGACTCCAGCGCGCGCGGCGGAACGTCGATCCGGTGTGTGGTGTCAGTTCGATCGCACAGACAGCACGGCTTTTCGGGCCGCCCGGTGTACATGTGCAAAAAGTGGTCGACCACGGCCTTGGGTGTGTCGCACGGGGGTCCCACCACCTCGTTCGTGGACGAGGGTACTGGGTCAGCGCCTGAAGTCGAACCGTGGACGGTCGTACTCGGGCTGACGGTGTGGCACCTCTTTCCCGTCCTCGAATTTCACATAGTTCAGGTAAAACGTCCGTCCGCAGCCGTCGCGATCGACTGCGGGGCCGGCGACGTCGGGGTCGCGGTCGACTGCGGGGTCGTCGACGTCTGTTGAGCTGTGCTTTTCCTCGGTGGCTCCGGTTCCAAGACAGACGAACTCGATACCGTCGGCGGCCTCGACGTCGCCAGTCGTGTCGGCGTACTCCCAGCCGTCGAGGGGTTCACGCGTCACACACTTGTCTCGGAGGTAGCCGTCGCGTTCGATCCCGGTGACGGCCCCGCAGTACGGACAGTGGTACGTGACTTCGACCATATCGATACGCAGGTGACCGACGACCAAAGCTGTCTCGCCGTGAACGCACGGCACCGAAGAGTTGTAGCTGGTCAGGTAGTCGGCTTATATCCGTTCCACTCGTATGAAGGGTAATGACTAACGTTGTCGTGGTCGGCGGCGGTATCGGCGGTCTCTCGGCGGCTCACGAACTCGCACAACGGGGGTTCGACGTGACCGTTTTCGAAGCCAACGACCGGTTCGGCGGCAAGGCGCGGTCGATGCCGATCGACGACGGCCCCGAGCCGTTACACGGCGAACACGGATTCCGGTTCTTCCCGGCGTTCTACCGGCACGTCGCCGACACCATGGATCGGATCCCGCTCCGGGACGGGGATGGGTTCGCCGACACGGAGGACGGCCCGACAGTCGCCGACAACCTCGTCGAAACGGAGGCGACCCTGGTAGCGAGCACGACCGGTCCCGGAAACGTCGCGAGCGTCGCCACCCCGGAATCCATCAGCGAGTGGATCGAGACATTGCGGCCGGCGTTCGTCGACGAACTCCCTCGGAAGGACGTCCGCTATCTTATCGAGCGGTTACTCTACCTGCTGACCGCCTGCGAAAAGCGTCGGGAAACCGAACTCGACGACGTCTCGTGGTGGGAGTTCATCGACGCCGACAACCGGTCCGAGGAGTTTCGCGACCGGCTCGCGTACGCCACCCAGTCGCTGGTGGCGTTGCGCCCCCAGCTCGGCAGCGCCCGCACGATCGGGACGATCTATCTCCAGCTTCTGTTCGGCCAGTTCGATCCGACGACGCCCACCGAACGGGTCCTCAACGGGCCGACGAACGAGGTCTGGATCGACCCCTGGGTTGACTACCTCAAATCCCGGGGCGTGACGTTTCACGTCGACACGCCGATCGATCGGCTCGAGTTCGACGGTCGCCGGATCACCGGCGCCGTCGTTGCCGAGGGTGGGGCTGTCCCGGGCGCCGGCGAGACCGTCACAGCCGACGAGTACGTCCTCGCAGTACCCGTCGAGGTGGCTCCCGGATTCGTCACCCCGGAGATGGCCACCGCAGCACCGGAACTGGGCCGTATTGGGAACCTGGATACGGCGTGGATGAACGGCATCCAGTTTTACCTGACCGAGGACGTCGAACTGGTCACGGGCCATCAGGTGTACGCTGACGCGCCGTGGGCACTGACGTCGATCTCCCAGCGCCAGTTCTGGACCGGGTACGATGTCGGCTCCCGGGGCTCCGAAGAAGTCGAGGGGGTGTTGTCGGTGATCGCCTCCGACTGGGACACCCCCGGACCACTCTACGGAAAGCCCGCCAGGGAGTGCACGCGAGAGGAGATCGCCGAGGAGATCTGGGCGCAGGTGAAGGCGCATTTAAACGTCGTCGACGAGACGCTTTCCGACGACATGCTGGTCGACTGGTTCCTCGATCCCGCGATCGTTGAGACAGAAGACGGCGTCGAGAATCGATCGCCGTTGCTTATAAACACGGTCGGTTCACTCCGGAACCGGCCACCCGCGAACGCCGGGATCGAGAACCTCACGCTCGCGAGCGACTACGTCCGGACGAACTCCGACCTGGCGTCGATGGAATCGGCAAACGAGGCGGGCCGGCGCGCCGCCAACGCGATCCTCGACCGGGCCGGCTATCCGGGCCGGCGGGCACGAATATGGAAACTGGAGGAACCGGCGCTGTTCGAGGCGTTCAAACGCCAGGATCGGATCCGGTACCGGCTCGGTCTTCCGCACCCGGCAGAGGTAACCCAGTCCGTCCGGGGGTTGAGGACGCGGCTACGCGGGCAGGTGTGAGATCTATGATCTGGTGTGCTGCGATCCTGTATGATCCGGCCGAAACGACCGGCCTCATTTGGTGTCCCCGCGATAACGCCCGACCGTGACCCGAATCGGAATCGTCGGCGCCGGAAGCGCCGCCGCGGCCGCGACGTTCGTCCTCGATCACACCATCCCGGAGGTCCACCTCACTGTCCTCGAGAAATCCGGCGGCGTCTGTGGCCGGGCGGCCACACGTCGCCACGGTGACGTCACGTACGATTACGGCGCAAACTACGTGAAATCCGAGGACGAACGCGTCGCGGACCTCCTAACTGACACTCTCGACACCACGGGGCTCGTCGACATCGCCGAACCCATCTACACCTTCGACGCCGACGGCCAGATCACACCCGGGAGAGAGCCGGAGGGCCATCGGTGGTCCTACGAGCGCGGCCTCACCCAGATCGCCAAACGTCTGTTCGACCGCACCGACGCAACCGTCCACCGGCGAACCCGAATCGAAACCGTCACCCGAGAGGACGGCGAGGACGTCTGGATCCTCGGCGACGCCGACGGTCGGGAGTGGGGCCCCTTCGACGCGATCCTGCTGAACCCTCCGGCACCCCAGACCGCCGACCTGCTCGCGAAGTCGGAGTGGGACCACCCGGCACGTGAGGCGCTCGTAACGGCTGCTCGGGACGTACCCTTTCGCCCGGTGTGGACAGCCATCCTCGGCTACGAATTCGAACTCGAAGTTCCCTATTACGCACTCATCAACACCGACGACGAACACGAGATCGGGTGGGTCGCACGCGAGGAGTGCAAACCCGGACACGTTCCTGACGGCGAATCGGCCCTCGTCGTGCAGGCCGCACCCGACTGGTCGCACGAGCGCTACGACGAACCGCCGGAGCGGAACGTCGCCGTCCTGACCGACCTCGTCGCCGACCTGATCGACGACGACCGACTCTGCGATCCGGACTGGACCGACCACCAGGGGTGGCGCTACGCCCTCCCCGACCACGGCGTTCGTCCGGGGCCGCTTCGCCGGGGCGAATCCGATGGGCTCTACTGTGCCGGCGACTGGGTCGCCGGCGAGGCACGTCTCCACGCCGCGCTCGCATGCGGGCTGCGCGTCGGCGAGCGGTTGCGCTACTCTTTATAAGCGGTCCTCCCGACTGCCGCGTTACTGCCGCAGCCGCCTTTGTTTCCGGGGTGACTCGGATCAAACGACCGTTCACCCCGGTGTAACCCGCTTCGGCGTTTCCTCCGCTTAAGGAACCGGCGCGATGGTGCTCGGTGTAACCGCAGCCGACGCGACAGATCGGATGAACGCACACGACGCAACCGCGGACGACGCTGCCGGGGCGTAGTTTCAAAGACAAGTTTTGGAGTTAGGCAGTGTTTAAGTCGGGTAAACTGCCGTACGGTATTTTATCACTGGGTGTAGTTGTCTACAGTATGGCTTCAATCCGGGTGTGGGCCGTGGTGGGTATCGCCGTACTAGCTGTCTTCGGGCTGGGAGCGATCGGGGCTGCCGGGGGTGGTGCCGCCCAGGACGACGCCGTGACGTTGACCGTCAGCGTCGAGGATCGGGACGGCAACCCCGTCGGCGGTGCACAACTGACTGCCACCTGGGACGATGGCGAAACGACAGCGACGACCGCGAGCAACGGCCGAGCGTTCGTAGACGTCGAACGCGCTGCAGACGTCGAAATCGATGTCGCACACGACGAGTACGTCAGAAACACTCCGTTCCTCGTCGAGAACGCCACCGAACGGGACGTCACAGTCGACGTCGCCAGACAGGGTGGAATCGTCGTGACGACGACGCACGACGAGACGTCCGTAGCGGACGTAACCGTCACCGTTCGCAAGGATCGCGTGCGAATCGTCGACGGTGAAACGACGGCCGACGGCGAGTTCGATTCGGGCGTCATCGAACAGGGCGAGTACACCGTTTCGGTCGTGAAGCAGGGCTACTTCCAGCAGACCCACGAGGTCACTGTCGACGGTGACGTGACACAAGAGTTCGAACTCCGGAGCGGATCGGTCCTGCTTGCGATCGACGTCGCCGACGATTATTACGAGGAGCCTCGACCCATCGAAGGGGCCCAGATCGACATCGAGGACGTCGGGACCGTCACGACGTTGAGTGACGGCGAGGCCACCGTTCGGGCTCCCGTCAACGCGTGGCTCACCGTCACCGCCGACAGGGAGGGATACAGTCCCACTTCACGGTCGGTCCGGATCCGCGAAGTCGATCGGAACGTCTCGTTGATGATAAACCGCGAACCCACACTCGCGGTGGAACCGAGCAACGAGCGGATCGTCTCTGGCGAGCGGCTCACCGTCTCTGTTCTCGACGAGTACGACGACCCCGTCGAGGGTGCGACGATCCGGGTCGACGGCGAGGACGTCGCCGAAACCGGCGATGACGGCGTCGCCACGTTCCGACTCGAGGGGGCAACCCAGCGCGAAATCGTCGCCGTCAGGGACGGTATCGAGTCCGAACCGGTGACGGTCCGGGTCGTCGCCGACGAACCGGAGACGCCGACGCCCACCGCGACACCGACACCCACCGAGACGCCGACGCCCACCGAGACGCCGACCGACGAGGATGCCACCGGATTCGGTGCCGCGATTGCCCTCGTTGCAATTGCCGTCAGTCTGTTCCTCCTCCGGCGACGCGGATAGCCCCACGTCGCAGACTGGTCGAAAGTTGAGTTGCTCTCATACCTGTACGGGCCAGAGTTGTGCCGTTTCGGTTGACATCCGCCAGGTTGACATCCGCCATCACTACGGAAGAAGAAAAATAGACCGTGGGCTACAGTCTCGTCTCCGCGCTGGACTACTTGCATTATTAATCATTATAAAGACGCCAATATTACAGCAGAAGAGCAATAGTTCGAGAAGTGACATTTTTATCTGGAGCCATGCCACAGGGAGGCTACGCAGAAACACTACTCGAGGTGAACCTGACCACGGGGGAGGTCACGGAACTACCGTTCCCGGACGACGAGGTGCTGAAAGCGTACGTCGGCTGTTCCGGGCTCGGACTGCATTTGCTGTACGGCAGGATCGAACCGGGAATCGATCCGCTGGACCCCGAGAACCCGATGGTGTTGACGACGGGACCGCTGACGGGGCTGCCGATGGTGCCGGCGGCGACGAATGCGACGATCACGACGCTGAACGGTGACACGGGATTCACGGCGGGTCGATCCCACTCGCACGGCTGGTTCGGACCGCGACTGAAGCGCGCCGGTTACGACGGGCTCGTCATCACCGGTGCCGCAGACGAGTGGACGTCGCTCGTCATCGAAAACGGCTCGATCGAACTACGGGACGCGAGCGATCTGGAGGGCGCCGACACCCACGACACGGAGGACCTCCTCAAGGAGGAACTAGGTTACACAACGGAGCTGCCCGGTGAGATGAGCGTGGCCGCCATCGGACCAGCGGGCGAAAATCTGTGTGACGGGGCGCTCATCGAAAACGACAAGAACCACTCGTTTTCCCACTCCGGTGTCGGTCAGATTATGGGTTCGAAGAACTTGAAGGCGATCGGGGTGCGGGGAACCGGTGAGGTACCGATTCACGACGAAGACCGGCTCCGTGAAATCGCGAAGCGATGGAACGAGAACCTCGAAGAGAGCACCGTCTATCAGGGGCTGTCGGACGCCGGTATCCCCTCGGGTGAATACGAGTACCCCAAAGAGACGTCGATGACGGTCGCGAAGAACATGCTCGAGGTGCCGGGTCCCGATCACGAGTGGGGCCAGGGGATGGCGGACCACGACATCGACCCACGGCCCTGCTTCGGCTGCCCGGTCGGCTGTTCGTACGACTTCGAATACGTCGAGGGACCGAACGAAGGGTACGTCGCGACGCCCGCCGGGGGCGGCGAGAACCTGGAGGGGTCTGCTTCAATCGTCGGCGTCTACGACACCGACTGGGTCCACTATCTCACCGATCGGTGTGACCGGCTCGGCTTCGAGTCCAGCGGCATCGGCGCCTCGATGGCGGTCCTCATCGAGGCGTATCAGGAAGGACTGATCGACGACGAAGACACTGACGGGATCGAACTCGGCTGGGGCGATCCCGAACTCGTCGAGCAGCTCCTGGAGATGGCGGCCCACCGCGAGGGAACGCTCGGCGAGGTGCTCGCCGAGGGCCCCGGCTACGCCGCCGACTGGGCCGGTGGGGACGCCCACGACCGGGCTGTCCACGTCAAAGACTCCGGGATGAACCTTCACGACTGGCGGGCCGCCTGGGGGATTATGCTCGGTCAGATCGTCGGGCCGAGCGCGAGTTGGCCCGCGCCCGGCGCCGACGCGTGGGGAATCCCCTACGACGCCGGCTACGAGGAGTTCCAGGACCCCTTCGACTGGAAAGAAAAACCGACGGACGTCGTCAACACCTGGCCCGTGAAGTACTGGGACGACGCCAACGGCACCTGCTGGTTCGGGACGTGGGGCGTTCCGGATCAGGTCGAACTCTCCGCGCAGGCAGTGGCTGCAGTCACCGGCTGGGAGTTCACCCGGGAGGACGCCCTCGAAGTCGGCGAGCGGCTCGTCCACTTCGAGCGCGGGTTCGGGGCACGCTTCGGTCACACCGCCGAGAACGACCTCGACGTCCCCGAACGTATCGTGGAGGAACCGCCCGAAGGTCTCGGTGCCGGAAAGGAGATGAAACAGCATCTCGAGTGGATGATCAGAGAGGTCTACCGGCTCAACGGCTGGGACGAACGGACCGGCAAGCCGCAGCGCTCCACCCTCGAGGAGGTCGGACTGGAGAAGGTCGCAGACGACATCTGGGCCTAGGGAGGCGGTGATCCCGCCCGACCTCGATAACAGTTGTTGGCAATTCGATCTTCTTTATTCGGGTCGGAACTCGCAAACTAGCGTTCCACGTTCGAGTACTCCGGTTTCGTGTATAAACGCCGGTCATATTGCCAACTACTGATAAAGACTACCGACTTTCCAGTTTCGGAGGCGATTCGGTCCGGAACTGTCCGACGTGGTTCCCCTCGTTTGTTGGGCATGACCGTCGATGGGCTGTCGACTGCGATGTCTCGTCCGAATTCGCCCGACAGTGGTTCGGGTTCGGGTTTGTTGAGGGTTTGCCGGTGATACCGTTCAGGAACGATCGGAACAAAGCGGCGACGTCTGTAGTTAACTGGCCCTGGTTCGTTCGTAGTCACTCGCGCCGGCGTCCGGGTGGGCGATCCGCTCGCCAGTGCTCGGGTTGTAGAGCTGGGACGCACGGACGAACCTCACCGGGACCACCCCCCGGCTTCGGCGCCGTGACGGCCGGGATTCTCACGGGCGTCGGGTGTCGGCACGTCTTTTCCGGCGGCGCTCCCCTCGAAGAGCCGAACCCAGGTGTCGCACTGTGGGCACCGGTGGGCACGGTCGTTTCCGTCGCCGTAGACACGACGGAAGTCTCTCGATACGTGGGCCTCACACTCTTCGCAACGGGTTTTTGGAGAAGTCGAATCACCGAAGTCACCGACTTCGGCTTTTTTTCGTATCCGCCCTCCCCGATTTGAACTCGTCGAGACGGTCCGGGGTGCTCGCTCCGCTGCGCTCCCGGGCTGCGACTCGTCTGCTCAAATCGGGTCGGTTGGATTTTTGACTGCTCGCGTTGCTCGCAGCAAAAATCCGCCCTCCCCGATTTGAACGGGGGGCAAGCCGATCTACAGTCGGCTGCTCTACCAGGCTGAGCTAAGGGCGGTCACTGTATCGTAGGCGCGTCTCACAATTTAAGGGTTCTCATTCGAACTGCCCGAGCCGGCTGCCAGCCCTTGGTTTCCCCGACGCCCCCGGTGGTTCGCTGGCTCGTGAGGTTTTAGACGACGGGTCCGAAAGTGCAGGTAACGCGCATGGCGAACGAAGACGACGGCCGACAGGCGACCTTCGGCTCTGACGGAAGCCTCGAAACCGACACGCCGCCTGAAGCAACGGGACAAAACGACTTCGGCGAGCAGAAAGACCCCGACGAAACCGACGGCGGCTACAACCGATACGCCGTCTCCAGCCTGCTCCAGAAGGCGGTTCGACGCTCCGACGAGGAGGTCGCCGCCTGGGCCGCCTGGGAGCTCGCCCGCTCCGGATACGCCTGGAACCTCTGGGACCGACTCAACCTCTACGTGGTCGAGGATCTCCGGGCCGGCCACGAGGTTGCGCTCCTGATCGAACGCTACGAACAGCTCGCAACCGAGCGGTGGGAACCCGACGAGTGGCGCGGCCGACTGTGTGCGAGCCACGCGGCGCTCGCTGCCGCCCGTGCCCCCTCGACCCGGGAGAGTTCAAACGCCGACGAGTACTTCCGCCGGGTCGCTGACGTCCGGGCGAAGGCTCGGGAGAACGACGACGAGCCAGCCCACGACTTTCCTGTCGGCGATCTCGAACCCGGCGGCGAGTACGACGTCGCCTTCGATATGCACACCGGCGAGGGGAGCCGGCTCGGACGCGACACCCGGTTTTTCAAGACACGCGGCGCCCGCGTCGGGCCGGAAGGAGAACGCGATCTCAGTGCCCGCTGGCAACGACTTGCAATGCTTCTGGATCCAGAACGCGACTACTCCGAGGCGGAACTGGATCACGCGGTCGAACCGGTTCATCCCGCCGATCGCTGGGAGGAACCCGACGACTTCGATTGACATCCTCCCTGCGCTAAAGCGCGAGGCTTTCGCCTCGAATTTTCCGTAACTGTCTACAGCTGATCTTCCCAGTCGACCCAGTCGTACTCCCAGCCGCTGCGGGCAAAATACCCCTGGCTCTGAAACTCCGCGTCCTCGCGAACCGTCCGGTTTCGGGCCGGGCCGGTGTGCCGTTCGCCTTTCGCGAGCAGCGGTCCGAGCTGGACCAGGCCGTACTCTTCGAGAATCCGGTATCCGTCCGGCGCCGACCGATCCCGTTCCCCGACGACTATCTGCTGGCTGCCCATTCCCCGGGGGAACACGATCGTCCCCTCCGGGGCGAGCTGATCGAGGAGCGCGGTCGGCGGGCGAACGACCGCCGCCTCCAGAAGGATCCGATCGTAGGGAGCGTACTCCGGAAGGCCCTCGGCCCCGTCCCGGCGGTCCACTAGGGCGTCGCCGTATCCGGCGGACTCGAGGTTCGACCGGGCGGCGGACACGACCCGACGGTCGATATCGACGGCGTGAACGTGTCGGTCGCCGACGATCTCCGCGATCACTGCGACGGTGTATCCGATCCCCGCGCCGACGACGAGCACGTCGTCACCCTCGTCGGCGGCGAGTGCATCGACAAACTGGGCGGCCGTTTTCGGTGCAAGCACCCGGGTCCCGTACGCCTCTGTTGGGCGGTTTTCGTATGGGGCCTCGTCAAGAAACTCGTGTCGAGGAACCGTCCGCATCGCCCAGGATACCTCCGGATCGAGCGGCTCGTCGAGGCCGTATTCGAGTCCCTCGACCATGTCGTCCCGGAGCACCGCTGGGTCCATGTTCTCCTCTCGGCCGTCGTCCCTCTTGAACTGTGCGCTCCGTCCTGCAGTTGTCTCGGTGTGGTCCCTCACCCACCGCCACGCATCGGAACGAACCGAACGCCGCCGTGGCTTTCTCGACTGACGCCGTCTGAATCGATCTGCAGTCGGACGAGCTCTTGATAGCCGCGACCGACGGGACCGACCACCACGCCGCCTTCCCGGACCTGCTCAACGACCGCGTCCGGGATCTCCGGCGTCGCACAGGTGAGGTAGGCGGCGTCATAGGGGGCGTGCTCGGGCCAGCCACGGTGGCCGTCCCCCTTCCTGACGTGGATGTCGTATCCCAGTTCTTCGAGGCGTTCCCGGGCCCTCGTCGCGTGTTCCTCGACGTACTCGACAGTGTAGACGTTGCCCGGGCCGACGATCTCCGCGACGACGGCCGCGTGATATCCGCAGCCGGTGCCGATCTCGAGGACCCGATCGTCCGTCTCGAGTTCGAGCAGGTCCGTCATCACCGCGACCATGTGGGGCGCACTCACAGTCTGGTCGTGACCGATCGGGAGCGGTCGGTCGGCGTAGGCGTTCCGGCGCCGCGAGTCGGGGACGAACTCGTGGCGAGGGACGGCCCGGAGCGCCCGCGCGGTGGACGACCGCCGGATGGAGCCCCGCTCTTCGAGCCGGTCGACCATCCGGTCGCGGGCGGCCTCGAAGTCGCCGTCGTCAACGGCGTTCGAGTCGTCCCTGAATCCAAACATGGGATGAATTTCGGGTTCCGGGTACGTATGCTTTCGCACGTTTTTAAGTGGGAAGGGGGATGGAGGGCGTCGAGATCGACGACGTCGACGTCGAGTGTTCGCTCGCTGTCGGCACAGAGGGAGAAGGCCACCGCTGGATCGCCCGGCCCGGAGTCGAACCTCACCGGGACGTCGGCGCCCTTGGGGATCTCCGGGACGGCGACACAATGAGGGCGCGGTCCCCGATTGCAGGTCGCGAAGACGTTGTGGCCTACCGTCAACGCCCTGTGGTTGACGCCGATTCCCCTGACGCTGTCGTTGCTGTCGGTGAGGTCAATCGACGTCTACCCGCCGACGTTTACGAGAGACGCCGCGTTGGGTTGTTCTTCCTCTTCGATCCGACAGGGTTCGTTCCGGAGAGAGGCTCGCGGTGTGCGTGACCTCGACCGCGATGCCGCCGGCGGGGCTGGTATCAGTGGACCCGTTCGACCCAACGATCGCGGTGCTGCCGGCCCTGAGTCCGGCCATCTCTGCCAGTAGGTGTCTGCTTTTGATGTTCTGCGGGTTCTGTCGAGGGGGCGGAAGGGTCGAACCACCGAACTGGGGCGAAGCCAAATTACGAGCCCCGGCGAGGCCCGGGCCCCCCACGCACCAGCGTGGATATCACCAATGATGGTGGTCGCGAATTTTGCTATCACGGTGCTTCTGCGGTGATAGTCAGCGTTCCCGAGAGGTCGTCGCCAACATCACCGGTTTCGATTTTAATCGATCCGAAGATCCGTTTTCCGAGTCTGAACGAAGCGTCACCCTCGCTAGCTTCGATAGTAAGTGATCCCTCGTTCTCGAAAGAACCGTAGTCTCTCGGCCCACCGATCTGAGGTGCCCAGCCGTTGTAGAAGTGAAACTCGATATCGGAGGAACTGGAAGTACCATCGAACTCGTACGCGAATGTGAGCTCGTACTCCTGTGTCCCACGGTTCTCGACGCCGAACGCGGCCCGCGGCGTGTAGGTGTGATCACCCACCCAGTCGATATTATCATCATCCTCATCCACCCAGGCACTCTCGTTTGCGGGATCTGGCGTTCCGATCCAGGTCGTCGCATCGGCGTTCACACCGCTGGCTAGGGGCCGACTCGTATCGACGGTCAGAACACCATCGACTTCGGCGACGGGAGCGTCGTCTGGGTCAACCTCCTCTATCTTGTGGACGACCGGCGTCATCCGGAGGAAGGCCGAATTGTCTCCGACGACCTCTACGGAGATGCCCCGGTCGGCCGTGACCGACGTAAACGCCCCGGACCCGAGCAGCGCGGCTCCGCCTGCCGCGGCCCCGCCGAAGCCGACGATGAATTTCCGTCGTTTCATCACCTATCACCATTATATCGTGAGCGGATGACTCACACGTTGTTCTGTTCAGCCGAATCCTGGGTGTGAGCTTTGATTTCGAATTCGTAGTTCCTTGAGAAGGTTTCGTCGGGGTTGTGGAAGTACGCACCAACCCACACGGATTCACCCGGCTCAAGGATGCGCAGATCATCATCCGGGTCCCCCCACTCATAATCTTGGATGTCCTCGTGGGACATGGTATTCGAATATGGGTCGTTGGCATTGTGTTCGTCACCGACGAACCAGCCTACACTCTCGAAATCATCACCAAAGTCGCCATGCGAGAGCTTGACGCCGACAACATTCGATCCCTGGTTTTCGACTTCGAAAAGCTGGAGGAAGGTAGTCGTCGCGTCCAGATTGAGGCCTTCATTATCGTCTCCACTGATATCGACGGAAAGTGTATCGCCATTCAGTTCTGAGTACTTGGTATTCTCACCACCGTCAGTGTTGAAAGTGAGCAAGGCGTCGTTGTCATCTGAAACTACGATTCTGATGTCACGCCTTGCGTCCACACTCGTAAACGCACCACTACCCATTGCAGCCGCCCCGCCGACGGCGAGCGATCCCATTCCGATCAGTAATTTGCGTCGTTCCATTGTGAATCTCCCTCGTTGACACGCCCCGTCTCTGCTGATTCGACGACTCCGAATCGATCATCAACCGGGCGCGTATTCATCAAAACTACCGAGACCCACTTTGGAATATACTATCAGTCAATCTGACAGAGTGTCTATTCGGGAGCGACAGAGACTCTCTGCGGAGTCGCATCCGGCACGACGTCGTGAGCCTCAGCACATCCCCCGTCGAGCAATTTCGTTTGACGACATGTCATTGAGTTATCTGTATTTGCCACAGTCGTTAAGCCGTCAATAATCCCGGCCGCGTACAGAGTATGATTTCGTTACTGCAATTTCATATAATATTCCAGACTACAGAAACGAAGTCGACAGAGACTCTTTGCGCCTGATAAGTACCCACATACTAAAAATCGGGTGTAGTGATTGCATAACCCGACGACGACGCTGGCCACTCGCAACGAAAATCGCTCGAATGGATCGGGGGATCGATCGCGTACGACGCTGAGAGGGGGGACACATGAGCAATGTACTGAAACCGGTTCCGGATCAATCGACGGACAGGGACGACGACTTCACGAGAGACGACATGCTCGAGGTGCTCAGCAATCAGCGACGACGGTTCGTGATTCACTACCTCAAACAGAACGGGGACGACGCCTCGGTGTCCGAGATCACAGACCGGGTCGCAAGCTGGGAGTACGGCAAAGAAATCGACGACCTCACCCACAGGGAACGAAAGCGAGTGCGGAACGCGCTCCGACAGTTCCACCTGCCGAAAATGGCCGACTACGGCTTCATCGAGTTCGACTCGCGGCAGGGGACAGTCTCACTCACTGAGACCATTTCACACACCAACTTCTACGTGGATTCTCTCACTGACAATTCGGTCCCGTGGGGCGTCTACTATCTGGGACTCTCCCTTCTGAGCGCGATCTGTCTGGCAGGCGTCTGGCTGGGGATCTTTCCGTTCGATCGTCTCTCTCTGCTCCTGTGGGGCGTCTTTTTCGTCACGACGCTTTCGGTTTCCTCGGTGGGACATTTCTACGACAACTACTATCGGATGCGACTCGGCGCACGCGAGACCCCACCGGAGGTGACCGAAGAGTGAACCGCCGTCGATGGATGCTGCTTTCAGTGATTCTGGTCCTGGGACTCTCCCTCGCATCGGCCACGGCCGGATTCAGTGCGACGGCGGCGGAACGCAGCGTGACCGTCGACATCGCCGACGATCAAACCGCGTTCCTCGGATTCGAACAGACCACGAATGCCACGGCAAACGAGACGACGGAGCTCGAAATAACGGTCAGAAATCAGTTCGCGCCCGGGATTGCGCTCTCGGAGGTCTCGGTTACGATCGGAAACTCGTCGGTTTCCCTCCTCGACGACGGCCCGCTTTACCCCGGCGAGGAGACGAGCCAGACGTTCTCGGCGGTTTCCTGTGACGCAACGCTGTCCGTCGAGGCGTCGGGGAGCGGTGTGTCCGTCCAGCTCGAGCGATCGGTCGACTGTCCGTAGCTTCGGGCTCCCGCTCTGGGTTCGACGGGTAGCTGCCGATCGGATTCCTCGATGGTTTAAAAGGCGTATCTGGGATCAGACCTGATCCGTCGGCATTCGCCCGGCTTTTCGGGAACGCATATACGACCACGGGATGAAACGCACCGTAATGACCGACACGACCGACGCGACGGACGTGACCGACGCCCCGGGGGCGGCCTGGTTTTCGGGGCTGGATCCGGCGGACCTCGAGGCCGCCGGGACCGCGATCGACGAGGGGACCGCCGACGCGCCGGCCGACTGGCCGGAGCTCGCCGTCGAAGTCGGCTACGCCGACTCCGAAGCCGACTACTACCGCCGACTCCACGAGGCGACGATGGCAGCCGCCCGTGCGGAAGTCCGCAAACGGGAGCGTGCCGACGACGCACAGCTGGTTCACGCGGTCCGGGCAATGGACGACGCCGAGCGCGTCGCCAATGAACTCACCGAACGGGTTCTCGAATGGGCGGGGACCCGGTTCGACGACGTCCCGGACGGCTCCGCCGGCGTGGACTGGCTCGCGGACCGGGAGCCGGACGGCCCGGCCGAAGAGCGGTTGCTCTCACTGGCCGGTCTCGCCGCCGACCTCGGGACGGAAGCCGACGAGCACCGGGCGTTCATCGAGCGCCAGGCGCCGGCGGTCGCGCCGAACCTCGCGGAGATGGCGGGTCCGGTGCTCGCCGCGCGACTGATCGCGCTTGCGGGCGGGCTCGAGACGCTGGCGAAAAAGCCGGCAGGCACCGTCCAGCTGCTCGGCGCCGAAGACGCCCTCTTTGCCCACCTGTCGGGTCGGGCCCCCTCGCCGAAACACGGCGTGATCTACACCCACGAGTACGTCAAGGGGACCCACCCGGACGACCGCGGCTCGGCGGCACGGGCGTTCGCCGGAAAGCTCGCCATCGCCGCGCGGATCGATCACTACAGCGGAGAGCACCGTCCCGAGATCCACGAGGAAATGCGCGACCGGATCGAGACGATCCGGGCACGGCGGCCGGACGCGTCCGGAGGTGACAGCGAATGACTGACTCGTCGCCGGGGTCGTCTGCAGATTCGTCATCCGATAGGCTCCCGGCGGGCGTGACGCGCCGGCGGATCGGCGGTTCAGAGCGGCTCGCCACCCGCGGGGAGCCCGTCTACGGAGAGCCGACAGCGGACGGCTGGCGGGTCTGGGACGCCGGGCGTTCCAAACTTGGGGCGATGCTCGAACTCGGCCTGGACACCGGACTCGAGGCGGGCGATACGGTGCTGTATCTCGGTGCGGCGAATGGAACGACGGTCAGCCACGTTGCGGACTTTGCGGGTCCCACCTACGCCGTGGAGTTCGCTGCGAGGCCGATGCGGGACCTGCTGGACGTCGCAGAGAGTCGAGACAGCCTCTTCCCGCTGTTGAAGGACGCACGGAAACCGGAGACGTACGCCCACGTCGTCGAAGCCGACATCGACGTCATCGTTCAGGACGTTGCGACCCGTGGACAGGCTGCCGTCGCGAACCGCAACAGGCAGTTCCTCCGGGAGAACGGGCGACTCCTGCTTTCGGTGAAAGCCAGAAGTGAGGACGTCACGGCCTCCCCCGAGACCGTCTTCGAGACCGTGCTACAGGAACTCGAACGCGAGTACGAACCGCTCGAAACCCGGAAGCTGGCGCCGTATCACGAGGATCACCTCGGCGTCGTCGCCCGGCCACGGTGAGGGTTCGGTGCCCATTGGGTTCTGTAGAATCGGGTCCGTATTGCGGACTGGGCGACCGCCTTCACGACATATTTAGGCATTCAAACCGAACTGGGGGTAATGGATCTCGGGTCTCGTGACGCCTTCGATCGGATGGGCGTTCTCGGTATCGAAGAGGAGTTTTTTATTGTCGACGAGACGGGGCGTCCGACGTCCGGGACGGACGAACTCGTCTACGAGACGGAACCGCCGGCGGCGCTGGACGGTCGGATCGATCACGAACTGTTCAAGTGCACGATCGAGACGCAGACACCACTGATCGAGGATCCCTCCAACGCACGCCAAGAGCTCGAGCGCGTCCGGGCGGCGCTCGTGGACCACGCCGAATCGCAGGGGTTCCAGATCGCGGGCGCCGGGCTCCATCCAGAGGCCCGATGGCGAGAACTGGATCACACGCAAAAACCGCGGTACAAAGCGCAACTGGATCGCATCCAGTACCCCCAGCATCGCAATACCACCGCCGGGCTACATCTCCACGTCGGCGTCGACGACCCGGACAAGGCCGTCTGGGTCGCAAACGAGCTCCGCTGGTACGCCCCCGTGCTGCTCGCGGTGTCGGCGAATTCCCCGTTCTGGAACGGCTACGACACCGGGCTTGAATCGGCCCGAGCGAAGATATTCGAGGGGTTGCCCAACACCGGGATGCCCACCGCCTTCGAGGATTACGACGCGTTCGAGCGGTTCGAACGTCGGATGGTCGAGGATGGGTCGATCGACGATCGGGGTGGGCTCTGGTACGACGTTCGTCCGCACAGCGGTCACGGCTCCGTCGAGATGCGGGCACCCGACGGACAGCGCGATCCCGAAATCGTGCTCGCGTTCGCCGAGTACGTCCACGCGCTGGTCGTGGATCTCGCCGAGCGATACGAAGACGGAGAACCGGGAACCGAGATCAGGCGGGAACTCCTCGACGAGAACAAGTGGCGGGCGATCCGGCACGGCCACGACGCCACCTTTATGACTGCCGACTCGGGGACTGTTTCCCTCGAAGAATTCGTCGATCGCGAGTGTGAGCGGTTGGGCGTCGACGGGCTCTCCGGCGTCCTCGACCGGGAAAGCGGTGCGACACGTCAGCGTCGCATCCACGCCGAGGAGGGTATCGACTCGCTGTGTCAGGACTTGCTACTGTCCGAGTGAAGAGGATTCCGTCGACCAGAAAGAGTCCTGTCGGAAGAAAAACGACGAGAAACTCTTTTGCCCGCGGAGTTCTGACCTACGACACAGAACACATGACCCCCGAAGACGACCCTGACGACCGAGATGACGAATTCGAGTACGAGAAACTCGAAAGCGAGAATGACGAGGCAGACGAATCCGACGAGGAACTCGATGGGGAGTTCGACGACGGCGAGAAGTCGCCCGGGAAGGCCGCAAAAGAGGAACTGAAAAAGACCCGCGAGCGCATCGAAGAGGAGGCCGACCGTGCAGTCGAGGAGTTCGACCGCGGGATCGTCGACCTGCTCTCGTGGCTCTTGGACACGGAAACGAAAGCCCGAATCTACGTGTACCTCCGTGAGAACCCCGACAGCACGAGCGAGGAGATCGCCGACGGGACCGGACTGTATCCGAGTACTGTGCGCGAGGCGCTCGCAGAGCTCCACGACGAAGGCACCGTCGAGCGCCAGAAGCGCGAAAGCGCCGGCGCAGGTAACAATCCCTACGAGTACCAGGCGATCCCGCCGAGCGAACTGGTACACGGTGTCGTCGATCAGATCCAGTCGGAGCTCAATACCGTGTTCAACCTGGATCGCCGCCTCGGTGACGAGGAGAGTGAAAGCTCCGAGCCAGTACGTATTACGGTCGAAGGGGGCGGCGAGCAGGCCGGCGACGAAGAGACAGACGACGAAGAGCCGCAAGATGAAGACGTGGACGACGAGGTGCAGGACGAGGAATAGGTGGTCCTTCGATCGGTCCCGGTTTTCTCGCGTGGAATCCGATGCGTCCATTTAAGGGAGACGGCGTCAACCCACCTGTATGAACGTCGCGCTGGGCGGGACCTTCGATCCCGTTCACGACGGTCACCTCGCGTTATTCAGGCGGGCGTTCGAACTCGGGGACGTCACCGTCGGGTTGACGTCGGACGAGCTCGCACCCGAAACCCGGCACGTCGACCGCTACGTTCGCCCATACGGGGAGCGCAAGCGCGACCTGAAAGCCGAGCTCGAGCCGCTCGCCGAAGAGCACGGCCGGGAGTTCGAGATCAGGAAGCTCGAACGGCCGACCGGTATCGCGACGGAGCCCGGGTTCGACGCGCTGATCGTCTCCCCGGAAACTGTCGACGGCGGAAAGCGGATCAACGACCTCCGGGTCGAGCGCGGGCTGCCCCCGCTGCAGATCGAGGTGGTCGACCACGTACCCGCTGCCGACGACGACCGAATCTCTTCGACGCGGATCGTTCGTGGCGAGATCGACCGCCACGGGAACCTCACCCCCGACCGAGACGGTCGGACGGCAAAGCGGGACGAAACGGCAAAATGAACGGGACCCGTACCTCTCGCAAGTGGACATGACGTTGAGAACGACGGGAAGCGAACGTGCGTTCGTCTGGGCGATCGCGATCGCTCTGACCGTCCAGTTTACGCTACCGGGAGCGATCGCCCGGTCCACCTCGGACGGCTATGCGGTGCTTTTCGGCCTCGCAGCTCTCGGACTTATTTCGGCGGCGGGCTACGGTTACGCCCACGGCGGCGTTGCAGGATCGGTGTTGCTTGCGGTGTCTCCGCTGATCGGTGCAGTCGGAGTCGTCCCCATCGTGGGAGCGGTTGCACCGTTCGTTCCAGTGACGATCCCCGCCGAGACCGGGCTCGCGTGGGAGCTATCGGTCGCGCTTTTGGTCGGGATGGTCGTCGGTGGGTTTGGAACGGTCCTCGGTCGCGGCATGCGTCGGCTCCGTTCGCGAGAGCATCACCAGCGCGACTCGGGGACGGCCAGTGGGTAGCCGACGAACCGCGGAACTTAAGCGGATGAGCCTACAATCGGATTTCGAGGGCGCTTAACTCAGCTTGGACAGAGTGCTTGGCTTCGGACCAAGATGTCGCGGGTTCAAATCCTGCAGCGCCCATCATTCTGCGTGACGGGCAACATTTGGCAGACGGCGGTACGGCGCTTATAAAGGAACCCCTCTTCGGCCGTTTTGATTTCATCACGTTTCGGAACGGGGGTCGCCGGTGTCATGCGATTCGCTTGCATTTGAATGACACTGTGAGGACATAATTCTTGGGTAGAGGGTGTAATTGGCGGCGCGCGCGAGAGGTTTTGCCGTCCAACTTCGACTCTCATCCCACCACGCACCTCAGCAATTCAGATAGAATTCCTTCTGCTTCCGCGCAATTCCTCGCCCCTCAGAGTTCCTGTTCCAGCCTCTCGAAGAGGGTGCGCCATCGTTCGGGCACATCATCAGTGTCGTACACCCCTTCGTTCGCTAATTCTAAGAGCCGGACGGCTTCGGCGTCGGTGAGGTTCTGCAGATCCAACTCCTCCACGGTCTTTTCGCGCGCCCATTCCGTGCTCATTGGCCGGTCACGTTGGATGGCCCCATAGAAGTGGAACCAGAACATGAAATTGTCTTCGGACGGTACGGGCGGGCTCTGATCCTGACGGACTCGGTCGGGGATCAGCGGAAGTGACGGTACTGCTGAGAGAGCACCGAGGAACGACCGTCGAAACATGCCGTCGACAAAGTGACTCCTCTTCTAAAATCTACCTCCGCCTCGTGGTACACTCTCGTGTACGTACTCACGTACATACGTAGGTACATGAGAGGGTACCTACGTTGTGCAGTTCCACTATTCAGGTTGTACCGCAGACACTCGTCTACTCCGAATCAACGTCGGACTTGTCGCTCACTAGTGTGTTCATGACGCCTCATCCGATCCGTTCGATTGACTCAAGGCCGGGGACCTCG
The DNA here is from genome assembly GCF_031432225.1 of Halalkaliarchaeum sp. AArc-GB. Taxonomy (NCBI): domain Archaea; kingdom Methanobacteriati; phylum Methanobacteriota; class Halobacteria; order Halobacteriales; family Haloferacaceae; genus Halalkaliarchaeum; species Halalkaliarchaeum sp. AArc-GB. Next base: position 77,240 of record NZ_JAVKGM010000014.1, read on the forward strand.
ACAAGCCGTCTCCTCATCTCCGCATTGGTCATTGTACTGGTCCAGCAAAGCGTGATACCGATGGTGATGACCGTTGCCGAAAGCTTCGGATCGATACCGTGCAGATCGTCAACCGTGACGGTATTGATGTCCTCGGCCCGCAAGAGGCGCTCTTCGGCGTCGGTGACGAGATCGCTGTCTTCACCACACGGGATGCGGATTGTGACGACAGCAGTCGTCGTCGGTTCGGGGTCGTTGTCACTGGAGATTGCCATGATGTCGCCTCTGTTGAAGAGCGTCGCCCGGGCTATCTGATTCACGAGCTGCGCTCTGAGTGCGCGAGGGGCGATTCGAACGCCCGTCTCGGTCGTGGCACGACCGCGTGATACCGAACTACACTATTCGCGCTTGACGAAGAAAGATGAGAGAGCAACGCTATGCAGGTTCGAACGCGTCGATCTCATCGATGACCTGCTTCGGGTTTTCGGCGTGTTCGATGAACGAGAGGACGTTCTCGGACCAGCCGGAGACGTTGTAGACGTTCTCGTATCCCTCCGGCGTCACGAGGTCGCCGTAGGACGCAAGATCGACGAGATACAACGCGGTGTCCGAGGAGACCTCGTTCCGATACGCATCGAACGCCGCCTTGACCGTCTGGTTATCACGCGCCGTGAATGGCGTGCTGTCCCAGATCTGCATGTCGGTGAAGACGACGACTCGCTCAATGGGCTCTTCACGCTCGCGGAGATACTCCAATGCCTTCCAGCCGTTCGTCGAGTTCCCGACATCCTCATCGATGGCCAGCACCGCATCTTGACGCTGCAGTACTGGCGTGTCCACGTGCATCGGAACGGTCTGGAAGTCGTCACCGAACCCGCCGATCTCGGCACCTTGGTCGGCCAGGATCGCCCCGAACAACGCACCGATCTCCTTCAGCCTGAGCGTGCTGTTCTTGGACAGCACCATGTCCATCGACCCTGAGAGGTCCACGGCGACAAACGTGTCTCCGAGCCCGTCAGGCACCGTCTCGACAGCAACGTCGATTGCGTCCTCCAGCCACCGCTCGACCGCTGGTGCCTGGACGTCAGCATTCTGGAGTGCGGTGTACGCCTGGTAGTACCGGAACGGGTACAGTGGCGCGTGCCGCACCGCCTCCAAGTCGAGGTGGTCCACGACGGTGTCCTCGTCGACGCCTGCTTCGAGCATGTTCCGGAGGTTCCGGATCGACGCGAAGATCGGCAGCGTGTACGCGTCGTCCTCGATGAGCGTCTCCCACGCGTCTCGGGTGTTGCCGCGCTCAGAGATAACTGTCTCCCAAGTGTTCGGCGACGGCAGTGGTTCGACGTCGGGATAGTCGTCGAGATCGCCGCGCATGAACCGCTCGAACAGCACCTCCTGGTCGGCGTCGACCGGCTTAGGGTGGACGCGATTGAACACGTCGTGCAGCGTCACCTCGCGCCGCGACAGCTCGTACTTGCCCAGGGTGTAGGCGTCCGTCATCGAGACGAGCGCGTCTTCGACCCCACGTCGAAGCGGCCACGGGGCAGTCCCGCCGAACAGCTGGTCGTGGATGGCGAGCACGGTTGCCGTCTCGTCCATTCGCTGGATGATCGTCGGGGCCCACTCGCGGATGAGTGACTCGGGTGAGTCGTCCTTGAACCGGTTGTCGTTGGCTGCCAGTACGAGCAGGACCTGTGGAATGTCCCGTAGGTAGAGTTCCTGGCGCGCGTACGCGGCGAGTTTCAGGACGAACTCCGGATCCTCGTCTGCCGCGGCGTCGAACCGTCGGACGACAGCAGCGAGTTGTTCGTCATCGGTTTCGTAGAACGAGCCCTCCAGCAGTTGGTTGATCGTGCGCTTGTACAGTGCGAGTCGAGGGTCCGCAGGCTCGAACGCTTCCCCACCTTCGTAGTTGGTGGTTCGCGTCGCCTCCGCGACCGTTTGCTTTGGCCTGTTGAATTCCATACTATCACGCGGAGCCGCAACAGGCGACTCCGATACTGGTGCTGCTCACACGTGGTGCGAGCAGCGAGTGTTCCCGGCACGATTCGAACGTGCGACACCCGGCTTCGAAGGCCGGTGCTCTGTCCTGCCTGAGCTACGGGAACATGAGAGTGGCCGGGAAACTGCCGGAGCGAAAGACGGGATTCGAACCCGTAGAGTGCCATTGAAGTATCGCTCCGGTTCGACGACCACTGGCGACACGGCGACCGGAACACTATCGGAGCGGAACCGGTGTCGAAAGCACCCTCGTGCTCTCTTTGTCCGGAATGTTCTCGATGGACGAGGCCACCGACAGGATTTGAACCTGCGAGTTCCTGGCGAAGCAACGCTCCGACTCGACGGTCGCCACGTGCGGTCGGAAAACCGACGGCGCGACGGGCTATGACTCCCGGTGTGCCTTGCGGGCTGAAGGAACGCACCGCCTCAACGACCACACGTTGGAGGAACTAACGGTGACAGTGTCTCAGATCCGCGTCTGCACCTTGATGGTGTAACAGAGGGAAGCGCTTCTCACCGCCAGTCCCCGAGTGCTCCCGAGGGGAATCGAACCCCCGACCTCCAGCTTGAAAGGCTGGTGTCTCTCGCCAACGGAGACTCCGGGAGCGCCGCTAGTAGCAGAACCAAGGTCTGAGTTACGGCGGACAAATACGGGTCAACGCACCCGTTCGAAGCCTTCGAGTTGCCCGTGCGTGAACGTCACCTGGTACGTGACCAGTGAGTCGAGATCCTCGAAGGAGCGTTTAATTTCGAAGCGGCCATGGTAATCGTTCCGCTTGATCCAGCCGTCGTGGACTCGGTTGAGACAGCCGGCCATATAGAGAAAGTCGCCCTCTTCGACATCTTCACGAGTCGCGTATGGCCGGTCTTCGGGCGGCACGTCTTCTGTATGCCACTCCTCTTCGAAGAGATGACCATCCGCCGTAATCCGAAATGTGGTCATGGTCGGTCGGTCGATGCCTTTCGTCTGCCAGTCGACGTCCTCGGCAGGAGTGACCTCATCGGGGTACTCCGGCAGGTGGACGTCATCGTAGAGTTCCACTGTATCGAATAGTCCCATTGTTGTCCTCCATTGCGGAACCAGGAGTCGAACCTGGACCTCGGGGATATGAGCCCCGTGGACTGCCATTACCCTATCCCGCAGCACCACAATTCGGAACTCACTCATGGGCATCTCTCATTCCTCCACAGCTGTCCGTCCCTCAGTCTAGTCGGCTGGAAGTGAGAGGTCTCGGACTGTTGGAGAATGCTCCAGCCCGGATTCGAACCGGGGGCTAGGCCGTGAGAGGACCGTGAGTTTGGCCGCTACTCCACTGGAGCAGAGTGACCTCGCCCGCCAAGGGTCATCGGTCAGTGGGACGGGCAGGATTCGAACCTGCGTGTTCTCGTTACAAGTGAGATGAAGGAACTCTCTCCGTCGCACCGGTTCTCCGGCGAAAACTCGGCGAGAGTGTGTGAATGCCAGGCTCTTCCACCGCCCCGAAGTCTCTCCGGCACGACTCGAACGTGCGTCTCCTCCTCTACAGGGAGGCGTCGTGACCGCTCGACTACGGAGAGAAATGTCGCCGCGAGGATTCGAACCTCGGAAGGACCTACGCCAGCGGTTCTGAGCCGCTTCCCGTTGACCACTTGGGTACGGCGACAGGGAATCGTCTACCGGTACAGTGACCCGCATGCCGCCACCAGGATTCGAACCTGGGAAGGACTAACTACACGGTCCTCGACCGTGTCCGTTTGACCACTCTGGCATGGCGGCGCAATTCGAGAATCGCTAACGACTCTGCGAATCACTTCGGCACGCAGCGGCGGGAGAGTGATTTGAACACTCGTGCCCTCGCGGACGCCGCGCTTCCAACGCGGTCCCTTGGCCGGGCTAGGGAAATCCCGCCAACAGTGAGACAGAGGTTCGAACTCCGAAGCCTCGCAGCTCTCGGTTTCAAACCAAGCGCAGTCACCAATCTGCTTGTCTCACCACACGCCGTCGGAGCAAGCTCCGACGAGCCCCCTTCGCGTTACTCACGGGCTGTCGGAAGATGCGTATTGCTCAGCTTCTGACCCTCGCTTTCGGGGTGAGTGAGTTCACCAGCACCCAGTCACGGCAGGGCCGAATGGCGGTCACCTCGTTCCGTGAAAGTACGTGCCTTCGTCGGTGACGCAAATTCTCACACTTCCAATCGTGTCGATGGACGTTGTTTCACCGAGTGGAACGTGGCGGAACGCTTCTTTCTCGCAGTCAGGGCAGACATTCTTTGGCATCACGCCGTGTCCCGGAGTTGAACCGGGAACCCGTCGCCGGGGCTGGCGTAGCAGGCCAGTGGGGTCACCATTCCCCAGACACGGCACACTGAGCCGACGAGGATTCGAACCTCGGTCCTGTGCGCCCAAGGCACAGATCGTCGTCCGCTGGACTATCGGCTCACGGATACTGCCGAGCGTTCGGCAGTTAGTTATCTATCTGTACGACTGTTTCCAACTGCGCAACCACGAACGGGTAGTCGTGATTACGTGTCTCATCGCGGGGGCGTACTTCGGGTGCTCCCGGGAATACCACACCGGCTCATGTAGGTTGCAGACCCTGCTGGGCCCAGCATCGTGGGAACGATCCAGCTGATCGCACCAACGGGCTGCCTACCTCAATGGGTATCCCCACGTGGCCACGCCACGCATCCACGCCGACGCCGGGATTTAAACCCGGATCACGGCCGTGACAGGACCGTATGCTCGCCGGATTACACCACGTCGGCATGCAGTCGCCCCGGCCGGAATCGAACCGGCGACCTCCGGATTCAAAGTCCGGCGTCCCTCGCCAACGGAGACTCCGGGGCTCGACGTAGCCGCAGCTAACGCTGCGGGGGATGTGTGCTAGCGACTCCTCGTACGCTCAGCGCGTACGGAATCGCTCGTTCGTTCCACGGTCAGGAACGAACCCAGACCAAACTGCCGCGAGCCTTGTCCAATTCACTCGCGTGACGCTGTGAGCCAAGCGAGTACTAGGCGAAAGCAGGCGGCAATCCCGTGTTCCCCAGCCCCTGACGGGTAGTCCGCGTGGGAGCCGGGTTATGCGGGTGAGAGTGTCCGGAGATCGCCGGAGTGCGTCGCACTTTCGCGTTCGATGGCGACGCAAGCCCAGTGATTCCCGGCCGAACTCTTCGCACGCTGGTCTTGTAGATACTCGCCGAACACGCGACCCGCGGCTAAGCGAGAACGAGCACGCCGCGATTTGAAGCGAGTATCGACCATGTTGCGAAATTCTCCGTTTTCGAGATTTGTTTCGGACGTCAATTACGGGATATCGTGGCAACTGTATTAAAGTTAGTCAGAGTGTGGTAACCACAGACAAGGAGGTCGTGAAGTCCTGCGCCAGGTACATTGTTAGAGGTCACTGCTGGAGTGCACAGAAACTATTTACAGTAAACGGCTGTCTGTTAGAACAGATGGTTGGTCTCCCGTCGGTCGAGTTCTAGCCGGGGACCCAGTCACAGTGTGTGACTGATGGTTCTCGGTTAGAGACCAATGACCGAGAATACTGACGCAGGCAAGTCTGACCAGACAGAGTGTAGCGACGCGCCTCCTCAACCGATTGACCCGACCGACTGTTCTTCGTGTCGGGAGACAACCTCCATCCTGGCGTGCGATGCGTGCAACACCACGCACTATGCCGAACTCCACGATGTCTCGCTTGGTGACTCTGAGTACGATGTGTGTAGCGACTGCCTCCAGTTGCTCGTCGATCAGGTCGAGCGATACTACTGGTGGGAACGACTGACTGAGGCGCACTACAACCGCGCAGCGGAATTTCTCCGGTCACTTGATGAAGTTTGGTGCGTCAAGGATCAGGCGTACGCTGGCGGCGAGCTGTGGATTCATACGCCCTATTGTGATGCGGCAGTCGTCAGAGATGTTTGCGACCACTTCGGGTTCCAAATCCGGTGGTTCAGCGTCGTGACTCCCACTAACGAAGAATTTGATTGCATCTCCGAGCATGGTCCCTGTATCGAAATTAACCTCACCTACACGAATCGGCCCTTGAATCCGCTTCCGTTAGAATACGACATCCAGGATGACGTGACGTACCACGAGATCGAGTGGCTCGAAAACCATCACCGTCTGTTCGACCCAACGACTGATTGGAGTAGGCTACCGTAAATCAATTCTCGGTAACACTTATTAGTGATTCACTATTTTATTTTACAGCAGTGCTTACGAACGCGAGACTCGAACTCATCGATGCCCTTCACGGTGGGCGTAAAGCGACCGTCCACGAGCTCGCAGACGAAACTGGGCTCAGCACTTCGCAGATCTACCGGACGGCCGACGAGTTACTCACCGAAGGGCTCATTGACGAGTCCAGAGGGCACCACAATCAGCGGCTTCTGTGCGTTACTGGCCACCCCGTGATCGAAGCGTACCGAAGTCTGGTCTCTAAACTGGGGCACGTTGACTGGCCCGAGTTGCTCTCGCCGGCAACAATGCGCATTTGCTGGTTTCTGGATGAACCTCGACGCGCAACAACAATCGCAGATAGACTCGACATCACGCGACAGGCGGTCCACCACGCGTTGGATCCGTTGAAATATCGCGCGATGCTCTCCCCATCCGGGCCGGAGTACGCGCTCGTCCCCAGCCTACAACCGTTATACGACTTCGCAGAAGCCGTTATCCTCCACGAGCACCGCGCCCGTGTCCGGCGTCTCGCGCCAAGTGCAACAGTCGAGTGGTTCGATCCTGAGCGGGCACTTGTCCACGTCCACACCAAAGACGACACCGCGGCTCTCCAAGCCGCTGACGAGTGGGAGATGACCGGGCTTGCGCGGTTCGCCGCATTCGACCTGCAGTTCTTCCTGGCAGGTGAACCGGCGTTTTGGTACGCACCAGACGAGCCCCTCACGCCTGCCCAAATTGTCTGTCACAGCCTCGTGAACGATACTGGGTCAAGGCGAGTGAGCTACGCGCTCCTCCTCATCGAGCACGTACAAATCGATGAGGAAGAGCTATGCAATACCGCAACATGGTACGGTTTGGAATCCACAGTCTCGGATCTGTATGCGTTTCTCAAGGACGGGACCGAGAAGCGGAGTGGTGGCGACACAGTGCTTCCGAATCCTACCGAGTATGAGTCGTTGAAGTCACAGTACGGAGTCGTGTAGCTGATAGAGCTATTCCTTGGCAGAAAAACTGACTAGACAATCAGATTACTTGCTGGAGCAGACTGTTGAGACGCTCTAACACCGATTCACAATCGCCATTTTCTCTGGCAGTTTCGCACAACTCGTCGAATAGGTCGGCCAGAGTCGCCACGATTGGCTCTTTGAGCGATGTCGGATCGATAACAGGGAGTTCGTTGAGCGCATTGATGCTGAGTTTCTCGTAGCCGCCTTGCTGCGGTTGTGTCTGCGTCTGGATCACCTGCTGTCCGATGTTGCTATTCAGGTACGCGAGCAACGCTTTCAGTTCAGTTTCATCAAGGGACACGTCGTAGAATCCACGGAAGTTGTTGATGTTTCTCGCCGTTGTCTCGTTGAGGATGAAGGTGAAACCGTCTCGACCGGCGTCTTGCACCAAGAACCGAGGTGAGGCTTGTCGACGGGGTCGATACCAGTACGGGCGGTTCTCGATTACGTTCGCTCCGAGTGAGCTGGTCCGGTAGACACTATCCTGTAGATACGAAACGACGTTCGACATCTCGCCGTCGCTGTTCCTCGGGAGCGAGTCAGCGTTGAATAACACTTGCTTCTCGAAGTCCTCCCGTGACTGCCGGACTCCTGGTAGTTCGTCCGGGTTTAGTAGCCAGACCTCCTCACCAGCAGTTCGTAGTTGTTCCCAGTCCTCCTTACGGAAGTCGTACCCGTTGACGAGCCTTGGTTGACGAATGAGTCGAGACAAGTGTTTCTCAGAGATTCCGGACTCATCGACTTCGTTCTGAGTCAGGCAGAAAAACGTCACATCGCCGGTGGACTTCCCGCGGTGGATCGTGACGAACTCGCCGAGCTCAGTCAGCTCGCTTGTATCAACGTCGCAGGGATCGAATAGTGCTGCCCAGTTTTGCCCGGGTACGAGATCCGCTTGCGGCACGTGATTGATGAATCCCCACTCAGTCTCACCCTGCTCCCCATTCTGCACCGCGTTACGAAGCGTACTCGAATCGATGGACTCGTCCACGCGAATGAAGCGCGTCACACCCTCGTTACCACCAGAACATGCTTCTAAGAAGCAAACGAGTGCAGTGACTTGGGCGTCCTCGAAAACCGATTCGCCTTCTGGGTCGAACTGAACGAGCGCGGTGATGGAAAACTCGTCAAGTAGGAACTGTTTGAGTGAGTCGCCGTAGGCCGTCGTGAGGAAACTATCCGGCGTGAGGAACGCTGCACGGTCGCCCGAAGATAGGAACGACCGACTATGGTACATGAAATACGTGTAGAGTGGTGATCGCGCACTGACGTCGATTCCTGTCGATTGCTCCATGTCGGCGTTGATCTGTTCTTTGTACTCTTTCGGGAGCGCATCCCCGCTCGTGTATGGGGGGTTACATACGATCCCGCCAATATCGTGTTGTAGTTCGTCTGGATCAAGATTGAGGAAGTCGTGTGTTCGCGGCGTATTCAGCTGTCCACCCAAAGTGAGTGCTGTCGCGCCCATGACCCGAGCGAGGGGGCTACGTTCGATCCCGTCGACGTGCGTGGGGTCAGTGTTTAGACTCCAGCGCGGGTGAAACGCGCTGGATAGTACGCCGGCTCCCATTCCAGGGTCGAGAAGGTGGTCGACATCGCGGTTAGCCCAGGACTTCATCGTCACTGCAATTTCCGGCGGTGTCCGAAACTGCCCGAGTGACTGTCGATACTCGCTCGGTGTTAGCTCCGCGTAGAGCTTCCCAATATCTTCCGTTGGCTGGGGTGAGAAGAGCAATCGATCCCGGTGAGCCAACGTAGATTTCAGGAGGTCCTCATCAGCCAGTTCTGTGACGTGGTCAAGAATGAACTGATTGAATGCTCTGTCTCCTGTCTGCTTCCGTGCGTTGTGAAACGCCTGTTGTACCGAATTGGAGAGTGGTGGAACGATGCCGTGAAACCGGTACCATTCGTACATCGTCGCTTTTAGGAGAACATTCAGGACGGCGTGTCGCGCAACAGTTCTCTGTACCTCCACTGTTTCTATCGACCCGATTCCGTGCAGTTCGCACCACTCCTGGAGTTGCTTGTGGAGCGACTCGGACAATTTCCTATTGAATGCTGGAGTGATGGTGCCTGCTGCCCGTTGAATGTCCTTGATGAGTTCATCCGTGACGACGGGCGCGAATGTTTGAGAGGCTGAGTCCCACTCGTAGCTGAGTCGGTCGAGTACACGCTCGGTGACTCGGTTCTTTACTGCGGGTTTCCACACCTCGATTCCTACGTCTGCAGCGGTCTGGTACAGCTCTCGCTTCGAGAACGGTGCTGGAATCTCGTGCCGATCACCTGTCAACTTCTGGATGACGGCGTCTACCTGTTCATGCCGCCGTGCGTCCAATCCTACTGGGGTAACCGGTGAGCGGTCTCCCCCACCACCCGTCGCCGGAGACGGGACAGGGGTCTGAGGATACGGACGAGCGTTATCACTCGTTCCGCGACGGTGGAGTCGCTTGATTTCTTCTAGGTCCCTCATATTCCTCGCTGCGGGCACGATCCGCAGTACGCCAGCCACTCAGAGAGGAGTGGTTTCCGAGGCAGTCGCTGGAACTACGTTTCGATCAAGTGACCGAATTCCTCGACGACGGTCTCACCGTCAATGCCGCGTTCTTCGCACCAGTCTAGCGCTGCTTCCTCATCGAGCGGTTCGATCTCCGCACTGCCCGTCGTGCCGCCTCCGCTACACGGCTTGGCGTATTGGGTTGCCGCACCGCCCTCGCAGTGGAGGAAGTACTCCCCGTCCGAGGTCTCGTATAGCGTTTCGACGAGGTAGTAGAGATCACCTCGATCCGTGTTTGAGGCATACTGGGCAATTTGCTCGGCTCGGTCCGTGTCGTACAGTTTTCGGTCGATGACGCGCTGCATTGCACACCTTGACATGACCTGGTTGTATTAAAGGGTTAGCCCTGAGAACCCGAGATTTCTAACGCTACAGGCCGTTAGAACCCGAAATCCGGACTCACAGTACGACCGCCCGACTCACAGCACGACTATATCGGGCAAAACGGTCTCAGAGCCCACCAGCCGGGGGGTAGAAAGTAAACAGCGACATGGATTCTTCAGAACCGCTTGATATGGCTATGACTCACCGAACATCTACGAGAGAGCAACGAATCACTCACGCACGTCCGGACATCATCCTCTGCCGCAGTCATCGGAACAGCAACCCTGTCGCACTCATATTCTTGATATGTTTTCTGGACACCCCCCGTGTTGACAGTGAGAAATCCTGTCCAATATGGCCTGTACTGGCTGGAAAATTCTGGACACACCCCGTGCTGACTGGCGATGACGATCCATCAAATAGATGCTAATTTCTTGGTCCCGTCCCAAAGTCGTCTAGAGTTCGCCTCTGGTAGCTTCAGTTGACACCTCCATCGTGATGGCTGTTTTGGCTGAGCGCTCGAGCAGTTCGTCGGCGAACGCCGCGAACTGCTCGGGATCGGCATACTGCACCAGATTCAACCAGAGAAGCGACTCTAGCCCCGCTTCTGACCACCGCATCCATTGATTCTTACACCGTTTCGAAACTTCACCCATGGCTCGTTCGACCACGTTCGATGTCCACGGAACCTGCTGTTGGTCAAGCGCGAGCTCCGCGAACGTTACGGTTGCTTCCGCCCATTCCCGGAGGTACGCCGCTGCTTTCGGGGAGTCTTGACGCTCTAACCTCCAGGATTCTTTCCGAAGGTTCTCGAGCGTTTGGTCGATCCGCTCGCGGATCGCCAAACGCTCATTCCTCGGTGCATGAAGTGCGACAGAGTTCTTCAGATGGAACAGATCATTCGTAACGCCAGAGACGATCGCTTTCCGCTCGGAGAGCGAAAACGCATCGTCTTTCCAGAGCTTGTACCCGAGCGTTCGACCGACGTGAACGAGATCGAGCTGGTGAGATCGGTCACCATTCTCGAACGCATCGACGAGCGCATTCTCGGCGTCACTGACGACCGTCGCGTCGTCAGTGATCGCCTCGGTCTCCTCGAGAGTCGCTGCTGTCTCATCCCAAGAATCGTTGAGATTGACGTCTAGAAGCGTCGTTTCCGTGTCTTCCTCGGTGGTCTGTCCGAGGGTGACGTTGACGTCGTGGTACGTGCAGTGATCGTCCTGGCTATGACACTTCGTTCCGTCAGGAACGACAGTGTCTGCGTTCGTCCCAGGAAGCCGACCACGAACGAAGTCACCGAGTTTGCTGCCGTACTCGCGGACTCGCCGGTTGATCGTCGTTTTCGAAGGCATCGGAGTGAAGCCGTCGCCGTGGGCGACGGCATCACGAAAGCTGAGCGACGTAGCGAGGTCGGTACTCTGGAGCGAAACATCCTCTTGATAGATGCGTTGTCCGTCGAATTCGACGAGGTCCTCGAGTGGCCGGAAGTAGGTTGGATCGTCCTCAGTGGCAGCGGTATCTTTGACGTGGTGGAGCGTGAATTCGTGTTCTCCAGCAGTTGTAACGGCTGTACGTGTCGTGGTGCCAGCGCGCTGGAAACGGCGGTCGCCGTTTCCGCGCGCGTGTTTCTCCCCGCAATACGCCTCGACGAGACGCTCGTCGAGGCTTCTGACGATCTCCTCGAGGATAGTGGCCTCAAGCTGAATCTCGGTAAGAGATTCAGCGAGCGTGGCAAGCGGTAGCGTTTTGTCTGGGTCGAGACTAACTGTGAATTGCGCGTCGATTGTGGCGTGCATGGGTCACTTCGGGGTAGGTACCAGAGGTGACCCCGTTTCCACAGGAGTCAGTTACGACTCTAGACGAGTTTGGGACACGACCAATTTCTTACTCCGGCAAGAACTAACTGTCCGTCTGAAACCTACCTGACTCGTCTGAGCTCCTCTTTTGATTCTTTACGAGCAGTTAACGAAAGTCGTCGGGTGAGAGGACGTCTTGTGGCTCCACATCTTTTGGGAGCCCATCTTCGCCAAGTGGTCTAAAGATATAGGAATCGTCAAGATAGTCGTTTTCGAGGAGTTCACGGAGTTCTGCCAACGTCACATCTTCACCCTGCTCTATCTTCCTCAGTAATCGGTGGCGTGCTTCCCGTGGCAACCCGCAGTGAAGATCAAGCTTGAAATCAAGCACCTCGTGCCGGTCATCAAGCCCCTTCTCGATTCCATTCTGGAGGACATCTCGAAACCGGTCATTAGTGGAATACCCTGGAGAATCCGGTGCGTAGGCGCACATCCGGTAGATAAACGCGATAGCGTTTTCTGCGGCGTCAAACGCTTGCGTGTTTGTTTCACCTGATTCTGTGACGAGTTGGGTTACGTCTCGTTCTTCGAGCTCTGCTGCGAGGTACTCAAAGTCGTAGAGGCCGTTCCTGACCCTGTCTCGAACCCGTTTCCTGGTGTTCCGCTCGCTATCACTTTGTAGTGACTTTCGTCCAGCGAGGTAATCACGGTCGTCTGTGGTCAAGATCCCGCGTTGTCTATCCGGCCCAGTCATAACTCATTCCGAACACGGTCTCAGTTGATTATAAAGAATTCCCGGGAACCGTCATCGGGTTCCGATTACAGTGTTCTCGAATTTACTATTCCGCTCTCTGTCGACCTCACGAATGCACCGCGCCGCAACCAACCACCGCACACCCAGACCATGCCAACAGACGAAGAAATCAAAGCAAGAATCGAGACAAACTCAACCCGCTACGGACACGGCAAAACGCCACAGGACGTGTTTGAGGACCAACTACGCCCTCAAGCATACGAGCTGATTGACGCACTTGCTGCCAGCGAACACCTCTCCAAGAAGGAAGCCATCGCGTTCGTACAACACCACCTCGTAAGTACCCCAACTAGGGTAGAACTGGAAGGTGAATCTGAAGAATTCGATAACCCAGCAGAACTGAAATCGTACGCCCTCCAAGGAAAGCATAAGGTCGCGCAAGCGATCTGGATCTACGAGCTCATCGACGCCTACCGACACCCCAAGCCGCCCGAAGAATGCCGTGAATGTGGAAAATCAATCGGTAACACTTGGATCGGGCATCCAGACAAAGGCGAACCAGGCGTCCTCTGCGAAGACTGCGCCGGCATAGACCCTCACTCCGGTCTCTAAGGCCCGTCACCGGTCTGCATACGTGGACTAACAGAAACGAATCCCCTTATACGAGATTTATCGCCTGTTCGGTCAACCGGTAGCGATACGCCGGTCGGACAAACACGATCTGCCCGTAATCTTCTGATTTCGTGACTTCCTTAGAGGACTCAATCGCTTCGACAGCCGTATTGAGTCGCTCCACTGGGTCACCGGACCGAAGATAGTTGATGACCTGTTCTGGCTCGATATCGAACTCCGTAGCCAGGATACTTCGAATTGTTCGACCAGCGCCGTCAGCGACGGCGACAGACGGTGCTGACACCCGGGTCTGCGGACCGTCCCGCTCTGCAGCGTCTTCAGAAAGCGCTGTGACCTGCAGTTCGTCGTCGATGTGCGCGATCAACGCATCCAGGTTTGCTTCCGCTTCCTCAGTCACCTGCCCATTCACGATGTCGTCAAGCCGCTCGCTAATCGCAAAGACGTCCGGTCCGGGCGGCGCGGTCTGGGCAAGCACTCCAGCATCGACGAGGTGATTCAGTACTGTTCGCGGTTGGTACTCGATGTCGACATCAAGCGAGTCCAGCAGTTCTGTTCGCTTGATTCCCTCTTGCTCGGGACCGATCCCTGCGTTGTAGAACGCCTTTGCAACGCTTACCTGATCGTCGACGCTGTGTGTGTTCCCCTTTCGTTCCTGGATATACCGCTCCAAGCGGTCGAAATCTGTGTCGTCATCCTCGTCAATCGTGAGTGCGTCTCTGACTGTGTCTGGAAGTTCTGGACGCGGCGCATCACGGTGCCGTTGGGCTTTCTCCGATAGGCGCGTGTTGTCGTAGAGGGCACGCGCTACGGGGAGCCCACGGAGGTAATTGTACTCGTAGAGGATTTCCACACCGTGTTCAGTCAGGCCGTAGAACTGACTGGGGAGATCGCGCGCGTCCTCATTCGGAGGGCACCGATAACAGTCAATGATATCGTTGTCACTGAGAACCTCCAGCTGATCCCTGATTGCGGCCTTGTTCTTCGGCATCATGTACGCCAACTCGTCGAGTGAGGGGAGATGCTCTGGGTGGCCAAGGATGAACTGCAGAATCAAGTGCCGCGTCTCTTGGGATAGAAGGTCGTAGATCTGCCGCTGTTCTTCGAACGGGCCGCCACCCTCCGCGGCAGGCGCATCACTCATAGTCTCACTTGGGGGTACCTCGGCGACGCGAATAATACTTTGGGTCAACTGATGTAGTTAATCGGCGTATTAGCCATATTGGTTGACAACCTATTTATCCATCCCCCAAGGAGCACACAGTATGGCTGACCCCGGCCCGCCTCCAAATGCAACAGAGATCATGGAGAGCGTGAACGACGCGCTCCAGGGTCTCGAATTAGAACCTCACGAAACGTCGGAAATACTGGGGTTCGCTAACCGAGAACTCCCGCACCTCCACACACCCGAAGACTCGTACTTTATCCTTGGCAGCTACCGCGACCCATACCTTCGACGGCTCCGCATCGTCCAGAACGAACTAGACAAGCGCCTCGGTACATACCCGTTCCTGATGGCCGATCTCTCCGAGTTGGATATCGACCGGCTCCCCGTCTTCCGCATCCGATTCACTCTCCTCGCCGCGCATGCCGATACTATCGTCGCTGTGTATGAACAGGACGCCGGGGGCGAAGTCACCGAACTCGGGAAGATCAGCACGACACCATACTTCGACAAATCGTACGTACTGCCGCGAGACTACGCGTGGATGACTGAACAGAATCTCGCTACGGAAGCAGACGTCATCGCGGCTGCCGCGACGATCTACTTCAACGACGATCTCGACGAAGCGGCTACCGAAGAAGAGCTGGACTCACTCATCACTGCAGCCAACAAGAACGACATCAGCCTCACGACACCCGATCTCATCGACCGATTAGAGGATCGAGAGGACAGTGAACAGGCACCTGTCTCATAT